>CAMAMO010000087.1 GCA_945836915.1 uncultured Mediterranea sp. | reverse complement strand
GCCGTAGGCTGGCATCCAACTCACCTCTTTGCCCTCCATCAAGCCTGAATAGGCTAATATCTTGCCCATCGAGAGGACGCCTTGACCGCCAAATCCAGATATGATTATTTCTTCTTTCATGTCAAATCTCGTTTATTGGTTATGACTGAGGTTTTCCATCACGTTTCATTACTTATCCTTCAGGTCGCCCAGGGGGTAGAAGGGGAACATGTGCTCTTCCATCCATTGGTTGGCCTTGGCGGGTGTGAGTTTCCAACCGGAGTTGCAGGTGGAGACAATCTCAACCAGATTGCTACCCTTGCCGGCCATGGAGTTCTCGAACGCCTTGCGGATGGCCTTCTTGGCCTTGCGGATGGCGGGAACCGATTGCACGCTTTGGCGCGTAACGTAAGCGGTGCCTTCAAGCTGGGCGGCAATGTCAGCAATCTTCAGCGGATAGCCGTGAAGCTGGGGGTCGCGGCCGTAGGGGCAGGTGGCGGTTTTTTGGCCAACCAAGGTGGTGGGGGCCATCTGTCCGCCAGTCATACCGTAGATGGCGTTGTTAATAAATATGATGGTGATGTTTTCGCCACGGTTCAAGGCGTGTATGGTCTCGGCCGTGCCGATGCAGGCCAGGTCGCCGTCGCCTTGGTAGGTGAAGACCAAACGGTCAGGCCAGAGGCGCTTGATGGCCGTAGCCAGCGCGGGCGCCCGTCCGTGGGCCGCCTCTTCCCAGTCAATATCCAGGTAGTTGTAAATAAACACCGCACAGCCTACTGGCGAGATGCCGATGGCTTTCTCCTCCAGGCCCATCTCCTCAATCACTTCAGCAATGAGCTTGTGCACTACGCCATGGCTGCATCCTGGGCAGTAGTGCATCGGGTTATCGTTCATCAGGTTTGGCTTGGCGTAAACCAGATGCTCGGGTTTTATGATGTCTTCTTTCTTCATAATGCTTCAAGATTATCATGAGACTTACCGATTGGTGAATCGGATGAAAAATTCCATCAGTTTAATAAAGATGGCGGCTCCGCATACGTAGATGAAGAGCGTGAAATCCTCCTTGGCCAAAAAGTAGGTGACGAAAGAGGCGAGAGCCAACACCAGGAAGAGGATGTTGAGCACGTAACGTATCTTGTCCGGATTCATGATTACATCAATTTTTCTTTCAGCGCAGCGACAATCTCGTCCGGGCTGGGAACGATACCGCCAAGGCGTCCGAAGTGTTGTACATTTACTTTACCATTTGCGGCTAGCTTTACATCCTCAATCATCTGTCCGGCGTTCAGCTCAGCTACCAGGATGCCCTTCACCAGGTTGGCCATCTCGGCAATAGCCTTCGTGGGGAAGGGCCAGAGGGTGATAGGGCGCAGGATGCCTACCTTGATGCCCTCTTCGCGAGCTATCTCGATGGCTTTCTGCGAGATACGGGCCATGGAGCCGAAAGCTACAATCAGGTAGTCGGCCCCGTCGCAGTCGATGGTTTCGAAACGCACCTCGTTTTCCTCGATGGTGCGGTACTTCTCTTGCAGGTGGAGGTTGCGTTGCTCCATAATCTCAGGCTGCATCTCCAGCGAGGTGATGATGTTGGGCTTGCGGTTCTTGCTGCGTCCGGTAGCTGCCCAAGGGCATTGAGCTAAAATCTCCTCCTCCGTTCGACGGGGACGCTGGGCTGGCAGAACCACCTTCTCCATCATCTGACCTATTACGCCGTCGGCCAGAATCACGGCTGGGTTGCGGTACTTGAAGGCCAGCTCGAAGGCCAGTCCTACGAAGTCGGCCATCTCTTGCACCGAGGCGGGGGAGAGGGTGATGAGTCGGTAGTCGCCATGGCCTCCACCTTTAACGGTTTGGAAGTAGTCGGCCTGGCTGGGCTGGATGGTACCTAATCCCGGTCCGCCGCGCATCACGTTGACGATGAGCGCCGGCAGCTCGGCTCCTGCCAGGTAAGAGATACCCTCTTGTTTCAGGCTGACGCCGGGGCTGGACGAGGAGGTCATCACCATCTTGCCCGTTCCGGCTCCGCCATAGACCATGTTGATGGCGGCCACTTCACTCTCTGCCTGCAGAACCACCATGCCGGTAGTTTCCCACGGCTTCAGTTCGGCCAGAGTCTCGAGCACCTCAGATTGTGGTGTAATAGGGTAGCCGAAGTAGCCATCCACACCGTAGCGTATCGCCGCGCGGGCAATGGCTTCGTTGCCTTTCATTAATACAACTTCTTCTGTCATATGCTTTTAATTTTTAACATCATAATTTGGTAAATAGGGATTACTCGGCCTTGACCTTATAGACCGAGATGCATCCGTCAGGACAGACCATGGCACACGAGGCGCATCCGATACAGGTGTCGTCCAGCACAGGCTGGGCAAAGTTGTAGCCTTTTGAGTTGACCTCCTTGGCCAGGGCTATGACCTTAAGCGGGCAGGCTACTACGCAGAGGTTGCATCCTTTGCATCGCTCTATATTTACCACAATTGCTCCTTTGATTTTTCCCATAATATCTCTTGTTTGTAAGGATGAATTAGTTACTGATTATACATATCTTTATGATAGAAGTTGAGAATGTCAATCACCATCTTCCGGGCTTGAAGTGCGGGCGATGAGGGGTTGTTATCGATGGCCAGTTGGTAATCGTTGAGGGCCCGCTGCCAATCACCCATCTTACGGTAAGCGTTACCGCGAAGGTAATAGGCTTCGTCGATGGGCCCAACAGGCGGAGCAAGCGGTTGCCGCTCTATCTGCTTATCAAGCTGTGCAATGGCCTCTTGAACTTGACCATTGTAAATCAACTGCTTTATTTCTTCAAAAGACGTCATTCTCTATCTTATTAGCTGTCTATCTATAACAGATAAACCGTTTATTTAGTTGCAAAGATAACTTTTATTTTGTGTACTGGGTAATTTTAAGAGTGAAATTTTATATATAGATGACAATAAGCCCTAAATTCCACATTCAGAGTAATCAGAATGATAGAATTTAGGGCTAATAAGGTGAGAAAGAAGGCCTAAATGCCTTACTTTTGTCTATCGCTTTATTTTACGGGAATCTTCTCTACACGGCGCTGGTGGCGGCCACCTTCAAACGGGGTGGAGAAGAATTTCTTCAAAATAGATGCGGCAATATGGTTGGTAACGAAACGACCGGGCATCACCAGTACGTTAGCATCGTTGTGTTGGCGGCCTAGTTCGGCGATGTCGGGGCTCCAGCAGAGGGCGGCGCGGATGCCTTGGTGTTTGTTCAGGGTCATGGCGATGCCGTTGCCGCTACCGCAGATGGCGATACCGGGGTAGCACTCGCCTGCCTCAATAGCTTCAGCCAAGGGGTGAGCGAAGTCGGGGTAGTCGCAACTCTCGGGGGAGTAGGTGCCGAAATCCTTGAATTCATAGCCGTTCTCTTCTAACCATTGTACCACAAATTGCTTCAGGGGGAAGCCTGCGTGGTCGCAGCAGATTCCAATTGTCTTCATGCCAGTAGATTTTTTACTTGTTTATATACGTTTTCAGCGGTAAAGCCGAGTTTCTCATCGAGTACTTTGTATGGGGCAGAGAAGCCGAACGACTCCAGACCCCAAATTTGGCCTTGGCGACCTACCAGTCCCTCCAGGTTGACGGGCAATCCGGCAGTCAGGCCGAATACCTTGGCGTCGGCGGGAATCACCTCTTCCTGATAGGCGGCGGGTTGCGTACGGAACAGCCCTTCTGATGGAGCGGAAACGATGCGTACCTTGATGCCCTCGTTGCGCAGCAGCTCGGCACCGGCTACTAAGGTAGAAACCTCTGAACCGGAAGCGACGAGAACCACCTGTGGGTCAGCCTCTGAGCCGGCTACGATGTAGGCACCCTTGGCTACCTGTTCGTAATCGTTGCCTGCGGGCAGGTTGGTGATGTTCTGGCGTGAGAAGATCAGACCCGTTGGGGTAGTCATGTTCTCCATGGCCAGGCGCCAAGCTACAGTGGTCTCTTCAGCATCGGCGGGGCGCAATACCAGCATGGAGTTCTTGCCCTTGTGGTTCTTTAACTTCTCCATCAGACGAATCTGAGCCTCTTGCTCCACGGGTTCGTGGGTAGGACCGTCCTCGCCTACGCGGAAGGCGTCGTGTGTCCAGATAAATTTAATGGGTACCTCCATCAGGGCAGCCATGCGGATGGCAGGCTTCATGTAGTCGCTAAATACGAAGAAGGTGCCGCAAGCGGGGATGATGCCGCCGTGGAGCGACATACCGATGCAGATGCAGGCCATGGTCAGCTCGGCTACACCAGCCTGGAAGAAGGCGCCCGTAAAGTCACCCTTAGCAAAGGCGTGGGTCTTCTTCAGGAAGCCGTCGGTCTTGTCGGAGTTGGAGAGGTCGGCCGAAGCCACCACCATATTCTCCACCTGCGTAGCCAGGGCACCCAGTACGGTAGCCGAGGCGGCACGGGTAGCCACATCAGCCTTCTGCTGGATGGCTTTCCAATCTACTTGGGGTGCTTCGCCTGAGAAGAACTTCTGCAACTTGGCAGCCTTCTCGGGGTTGGCCTCGGCCCAAGCGGCTTTGGTAGCACGGATGCTGCTCATCAACTCCATCAGCTCGGCCTTACGCTTGGCGTAGAGTTCGGCCACTTCGGGGAAGATGACGAACGGGTCTTCGAGGTTACCGCCCAGGTTCTTGATGGTGTTGACGTAGGCGTCGCCACCCAGCGGAGCGCCGTGTGTAGCGCAGCAGGCCTCGTAGCTGGTGCCGTCGGCCCGGCGGGCACCCTTGCCCATCACGGTATGTCCGATAATCAGGGTGGGGCGTTCTGCCTCGGCCTTCGCCTCGCGCAGCGCCTGACGGATGGCATCGGGGTCGTTGCCGTCAATCTCCATCACGCGCCAGCCCCAAGCCTCGTACTTCTTGGCCGTATCTTCGGTAGAGACCTCCTTGCACTCGGTAGAGAGCTGGATATCGTTGGAGTCATAAAACATGATGAGGTTGTTCAGCCCTAACGTACCGGCCACGCGGCCTGCGCCTTGCGAAATCTCCTCCTGGATGCCACCGTCAGAGATGTAGGCGTAGATGGTTTCGTTCATCACCTCGGGGAAGCGGGCGTTCATGAACTTGCCGGCTATGGCGGCGCCCACGGCGAAGGTGTGACCTTGACCCAGAGGGCCGGAGGTGTTCTCAATGCCGCGCATGATGTCGCGCTCGGGGTGACCGGGGGTGGGAGAGCCCCATTGACGGAACTGCTTCAGCTCGTCAATAGAAAACTTGCCAGCCAGGGCCAGTGTAGCGTAGAGCATGGGCGACATGTGGCCGGGGTCGAGGAAGAAGCGGTCACGACCCTCCCATTCGGGATGCTCGGGGTCATAAACTAAAAACTCGGAGAAGAGCACGTTGATAAAGTCTGCACCTCCCATAGCACCTCCAGGGTGGCCAGATTTGGCTTTCTCCACCATGGATGCAGCGAGAATACGGATATTGTCGGCTGCGCGGTTCATCAGTTTTGTTTCGTTCATATCGTTTAAAATAGAGTGTTTTTTTGTTAGTTTTAACTGATTGATTTATTTTAGTGGCAAAGATAGTTCTTTATTATGGAATAAAGCAAAGGTTTACATGCTTTTTTTCGTGCGCTGATGAAAAAATCGTGCGCTTATAAAAATAAAAGGATGGCGAGCGTATGCCCGCCATCCTTGGCTCTTTATCGTATGGTGCCGATTATTCGATGCGGCGTGAACCGTCGCCAATCACTACGTCGTAGATTTTGGGGCTGCGGCCAAACTTCGCCTTGAAGTCCTCTTTCGCCTTTTCTACGAAGGTGTTGTACAGCTCATCCTTCACCAAGTTGATGGTGCAACCGCCAAAGCCGCCACCCATGACGCGTGAACCGGTTACGCCACAGTCAAAGGCCAGGTCGTTCAGGAAGTCGAGCTCTTCGCAGCTTACTTCGTAGAGCTTGCTCATGCCGTGGTGGGTTTCGTACATCTTCTGACCTACGGTTTCGTAGTCGCCCTTGCCCAGAGCGTCGCAAACGTCGAGCACGCGTTGGATCTCTTCGATCACATACTCAGCACGCATGTAGTCTTCATCGTTGATGTCGGCCTTGCACTCGTTCAGCATATCCATCGTTACGTCGCGCAGGAACTCTACGTGGGGGTACTTCTTCTGTACGGCAGCTACAGCGGCCTCGCAGCTCTGACGGCGCTTGTTGTAGGCAGATGATGCCAGCTCATGCTTCACTACAGAGTCAACCAGCACTAAGCGGTAGCCCTTGGGTTCGAAGGGGAAGTACTCATACTCCAGCGTGCGGCAGTCCAGACGAATCAGCTGACCCTTCTTGCCGAAGACTGAAGCGAACTGGTCCATGATACCGCAGTTTACGCCGCAGTAGTTGTGCTCAGTAGCTTGGCCCACCTTGGCCAGCTCGAACTTATCGATGCGATTGTCGCCAAACAGGTCGTTCAGGGCGTAGGCATAGGTGCTCTCTAATGCGGCTGAAGAAGACATGCCGGCACCCAGGGGCACATCGCCGGCGAAGGCGGTATTGAAGCCTTTCACTTCAACGCCACGCTTAATCATTTCGCGGCAAACGCCGAATATATAGCGAGCCCAGCTGGCGCGGGGGGCATCTTCTTCGTTCAGACCGAACTCCACGTAGTCTTTCAGGTCAATAGAGTAGGCCTTAACCAGGTTGGTACCGTTGGGCTTGATTTCGGCCATCATGCCTTTATCAACCGCGCCGGGGAATACGAATCCGCCGTTATAGTCAGTATGTTCGCCAATCAGGTTGATACGGCCGGGAGAAGCGTAGATAGCTCCGGTAGTTCCATCAAAGTGCTTGATGAAGCGACTTCTTACATATTCAATGTCCATGGTTAGATGTTTTTTTAGTTGGTTTATATTAAAAGATACTTATCTCTTTGATTGGTTTCTGAGTATGATTAATCTACCTTGATGTCCTTGTTGACATTCTTGCAGCCAATCAGGGCGTAGTAGAGCAGGTAGGCCAGCATGGCCACAACCACCCAATAGCTGGTGATGGGGTCAGTAGCCTTGGCTACGAAGTCCTGAATCAGAGGCATTACGCCACCGCCTACAACCATCGTCATGAAGATACCAGAGGCCAAAGCCGTGTATTTACCCAGACCCTCAACAGCCAGGTTGAAGATGCCGCCCCACATCACAGAGGTGCAGAGACCGCAGGCTGCCAGGAAGAAGCACTTCACGGGGATGTCGTTGCCACGGAAAGCTACCTGAGCGGTATCAGGCATAAAGATGGCGATGAGGATGAAGATGATAGCCAGGGCAGAGGCAATCTTGAGCTGCATGGCAGAGCTGACCTTACCGCTGATAACGCTACTGAGCGAGCGGCCGATCAGCATCATGAACCAGTATGAAGCAGCAAGGGCACCACCCACGGCGGCAGAACCTTCGAAGCCCAGGTCTGTGATGAAGAACATCAGCTGTGCGGGGATACCGATTTCAATACCTACATAGAAGAAGATACCAATCACACCCAGCAACGTGTGGCGGAAAGCCAGCGGACTGTGCTCGTACTTCACCTCCTTGTTGCCTAACTGGGGCTCAGGGATGTCAACCATCTTAATGATGAAGAAGCTCAAAACGAATACGGCGATACCGATGAAGAGCAGCGGAGAGACGTCGCTCATGCTGGTCTCGGGCGTAACCTGGCCAATCAGCACACCCACGAACAGGGGGGTCAGCGTGCCAGAGAGGCTGTTCAGCGCACCACCGGTCTGGATCAGCTGGTTACCCTTGTTGCCACCGCCACCAAGCAGGTTCAGCATGGGGTTAACCACGGTGTTCAGCATACATACGCAGAAACCGCAGACAAAAGCGCCCAGCAGATAGATGATGAGGTTCCAAGCCACTACCTGGCCGCCGTAGTTGAAGGCAGCTGCATCGGCACCGAAGATGCTGGAGAGGTACTGGATGAAGAGGCCAATGGCACCAATAGCCAAAGCCACCAGAGCGGTGGTCTTGTAGCCATACTTCACAATCATCTTACCGGCGGGAATACCCATAAAGAGGTATGCCGCAAAGTTCATCATATTACCCATCATGCCGGCCCATGAGTAGGTGTTACCCCAGATGTTACCGAAGGGGGCGGCCATGTTGGTCACAAATGAAATCATAGCAAACATGAAGCACATTGTGATAATCGCTATGAGATTACCATCTTTCTTTCCTTGAGTCATAGTTTTAAATAGTTTTTTTTGTATAATTAAACGTGTTAATTAATTTGTCGTTTTTTTGAAAGCGATTCCAGTCTAT
>CAMAMO010000086.1 GCA_945836915.1 uncultured Mediterranea sp. | reverse complement strand
AGAATACATGCCTGTCACGCATGGGGTCACGGGTTCGAGTCCCGTACGCACCGCCTAAGAGCCTCGAAGTGTTTCACTTCGGGGCTTTTTGTTGAACGGGCAGAAGTCATTCCTATCCCCCTTCTGTTCAAATCAAGCCGAAGATTTGGATGTAACCTATATTTTTCCGAACTTTGCACCCTGAACGAATTTGAGATATAAAAGATGCAACCATACCCTTCGCTTAAAACCTCATTCCGCTGGCCACTGCCATCCGCCATCATCACACTCCTGATGATGTTTGCTCTTGCTCAGCCCTTGGCAAGCCAAGAACAGCATAACACAGCCTATCTTTCAGGCGACGACATGCAGTTTTCGCTGCTCACCTGCGGACAAGGATCGAGGATTTATGCCCTCTTCGGCCATAACGCCATCCGCTACCGTCATGCTAAACAGGGGGTGGATATCATCTTTAATTATGGTGTCTTTGATTTCGACACGCCCAATTTTGCACTTCGCTTTGCGTTGGGAGAGACCGACTACCTGCTTGAAATCAACCGATTCGTCCAGTTTTTGGCCACCTACCAGTACAATGGCCGTAGCGTCAGCGAGCAAGTTCTGAACCTCACAGCCGAAGAGAAGCTCCGTCTATTAACCCTGCTTGAAGAGAACTACCGTCCGGAGAACCGCGTCTATCGCTACAACTTCTTCTTCGATAACTGCGCCACCCGCCCACGCAACCTGATTGAAAAGGCCATCAATGGTCGCATCATCTACCACTACCCCGAACAAGAGCCCCTCACCTTCCGCCAGCTACTCCACCACTACAGCCAGCATGCCTACTGGTCAGATTTGGGCATGAGCCTCTGTCTTGGTCAGGAGGCCGATCGCCTCATCACCCCGCGCGAAAGAGAGTTTGTACCCTTCTGCCTGAGGGACGACATGCGTTCAGCTTGCATTGAGGCGACTGATGGCACCAGCCGCCCCCTGATACTGAGCGAGAGGGTTTTAGTTGACCTGCCCGAGATACGCCCTAACGAAGGGAGATGGAATATCCCCCTGATTGCAGCCATCACCCTACTCCTTATAGTCATCGGTTTGACAGGAGGAGAGATGGCCAGTCGGCGACATCGACTTTCTCTCCCAAAAGCTTTGCATAACCTCTGGTGGCTCGACCTACCTCTCCTCTTTGGCGGTGGTTTGCTGGGTATCACTCCGGCCTTCCTCTGCCTCTTCTCTTCACACCCCTGCGTGGAGAGCAACTGGCTGCTATTAGCCTTCCATCCGGGCCATCTGCTCGCCCTCATTTGTGTCATTCGGCGCATCAAGAAGGGGGCGTGGAGCCGCTATCAAACGGTCAATTTTTGCTTATTAACATTATTTATATTTGTTATCCTGCTAAAAATTCAAATAATTCCCGGAACTGCCGTATATTTGGCACTTTGTTTGTGGGTTCGAGCTGGAGCAAACCTCTATCTGACCGCTCCATGGCTAAACATAAACCAGACCGATAAGGTCCAAGCGATGAAAAAGTAAACTAAAATAGTAGGAACGTTGTTATATATTCGATAAGGAAAAGATGAAGAAAGAGATACTGGCCTCGATGATTGCACTCGCCGTGAGTGGAATGCAAGCGCAGACGTCTGCAGTGGCGCCTCGGCTTGTTGTGACTGTGACCATCGATCAGCTGCGTAGCGACTACATGGAGTATTTCGCACCCCTCTTTGGCGAACGGGGCTTTAAGCGCCTGATGCGCGAAGGCCGCGTCTATACGCAAGCTGAATACCCCTTCATCAACCCCGACCGGGCCTCGGCCATCGCCACACTCTACTCAGGTACGGTGCCCGCTACCCACGGCATTGTGGGTGAAAACTGGCTGGATAATCAGACCCTTCGTCCTGTGAATTGTGTCGATGACCCGGCCTTTATGGGCAACTACACTGACGAGAGCAGTTCGGCAGCCTCAATGCTGGTCACTACGATTGCCGATGAATTACGCATCGCCACCCGTAACAAGGGATTGGTCTATGCCATTGCCCCTTTCCGTGAAGCCGCCATCCTCTCAGCCGGACATACCGCTAATGGTGCCTTTTGGATTAACGAGAAGAACGGCAAATGGTGCAGTTCCACCTACTATGCCGATTTCCCCTGGTGGATGAGCCAATACAATGAGCGCCACTCGGTGGATTTCCGCATCAAGGACCTGACGTGGACCCCCTCGTTCCCCATCGAGCGCTACCGCTATCTGCCAGAGTGGCGCGATGTCGCTTTCCGTTACCGCTTTGATAACGAACGTCAGAACAAATACCGCCGACTGCTCACCAGTCCCTTTGCCAACGATGAGGTCAATCTCTTGACAGAAACCCTCTTGGCTAAAAGCACCATCGGACAGGATGAGGTGCCCGACCTACTGGCACTGACCTATTTCGCTGGTAATTACAACTACCAGTCAACGGCTGATTGTGCCATGGAGATACAAGACACCTACGTACGTCTGGACCAGCAGATTGCACAGCTAATCGACCTGATAGACCGTAAAGTAGGGCTGAACAACGCCTTGATTTGCTTGACCTCGACCGGCTATGCCGAGGGAGAAGCACCTGACGCTGCCAGCTACCGCACTCCCAGCGGAGAATTTCATATGGAACGCTGTGCCACCCTGCTTAACATGTACCTCATGGCCACCTATGGCGAGGGACAGTATGTAGAGGGTCATTACAACAATCAGATTTATCTCAACGAAAAGCTTATTGAAAGTAAACAACTAAACCTCAGCGAGATAGAAACAAAGGCTGAAGCATTCCTTATACAATTCAGCGGTGTGGATCGGGTCTATTCAGGCCATCGCATGCTGCTCAGCACCTGGTCTCCGCAACTGGAGAAGATGGGCAACAGCTACCATCGCAAACGTTCGGGTCACCTCACCCTCACCCTCCTACCTGGATGGGTCAACGTCTCGCAAAGCCAGCCCAATAACGTCAAACGCATGACGCGCAATGCCTACATCCCTTCGCCCATCATCCTGATGGGTCATGATACAAAGGCAGAGCTTATCACCGCACCGGTGACTACCGACCGCATGGCCCCCACCTTATCGAGGGCTATGCGTATCCGCGCTCCAAATGCCTGTAGCAAACCGGCCTTGTGATTTATCTTCATTTTTTTCGTAACAAATAAAAAATAGACTATATGGGATTCAACAACTTTTTAAGTGCCCTTTTTGGCAACAAATCTTCCCGCGACATGAAAGAGATTCAGCCGTGGGTTGAGAAGGTGAAAGCCGCTTATCCTGAAATCCAGAAGCTCGACAACGACGCCCTCCGCGCCAAGACCAACGAGCTGAAAGCTTACATCCGCCAGTCGGCCGCAAACGAGCGGCAGAAGGTGGAAGAGCTGCGTGCCCAAGTGGAGGCTACCGAACTGGAACAGCGTGAAACGCTCTTCAACCAGATTGATAAGATTGAGAAAGAGATACTGGAAATCTACGAGAAAGCGCTCGACGAGGTACTCCCTACAGCCTTTGCTATTGTGAAGGAGACGGCCCGTCGCTTCACAGAGAACGAAGAGATTACCGTCACTGCAACCGACTTTGACCGCTTGCTGGCTACCACCAAGGATTTTGTACGCATCGAAGGCGATAAAGCCATCTACCAAAACCACTGGGTAGCGGGCGGTAACGAAATAACTTGGAACATGGTGCACTACGACGTGCAGCTCTTCGGTGGCGTGGTACTCCACAAAGGTAAGATTGCCGAAATGGCAACCGGTGAAGGTAAGACCTTGGTGGCTACCCTTCCCGTCTTCCTAAACGCCTTGACTGGCAATGGTGTCCATGTGGTAACGGTCAACGACTACCTCTCCAAGCGTGACTCAGAGTGGATGGGTCCGCTCTACATGTTCCACGGTCTGAGCGTAGATTGCATTGACAAGCACCAGCCTAACAGCGAGGCCCGTCGTAAGGCCTATCTGGCAGATATCACCTTCGGTACCAACAACGAATTTGGTTTCGACTACCTGCGTGACAACATGGCCATCCGTCCGCAGGACCTTGTACAGCGTCAGCATAACTACGCCATCGTCGATGAGGTGGACTCTGTATTGATTGACGATGCCCGTACACCGTTGATTATCTCCGGTCCGGTACCTAAGGGTGAAGACCAGCAGTTTGAACAGCTGCGCCCGCTGGTTGAGCGACTGGTCGAGGCGCAGAAGAAGTTGGCCACCCAATACCTGGCCGATGCCAAGCGCCTAATTGCCTCAGACGATCGCAAGGAGCAGGAGGATGGCTTCTTGGCCCTCTACCGCAGCCATAAGGCGCTACCCAAAAACAAGGCCCTGATCAAGTTCCTCAGCGAACAGGGCATCAAGGCTGGTATGCTCAAGACCGAAGAGATCTACATGGAGCAGAACAACAAGCGTATGCCTGAAGTGACAGAGCCCCTCTACTTCGTCATTGATGAAAAGCTCAACAGCGTGGATCTGACGGATAAGGGTATCGAACTGATTAGCCGCAACGCCACTGACCCCACCTTCTTCGTCCTGCCCGACATCACCAGCCAACTCTCTGAGCTGGAAAATGAGAAGGATTTGAGCGAAGAGCAACGCATGGAGAAGAAGGAAGCCCTGATGGCCAACTACGAGGTGAAGAGCGAACGCGTGCACACCATCAACCAGCTGCTCAAAGCCTACACCATGTTCGAGCGCGACGACCAATACATCGTCACACCCGAAGGACAGGTGAAGATTGTGGATGAGCAGACAGGCCGTATCATGGAGGGCCGTCGATACAGCGACGGACTGCACCAGGCCATCGAAGCTAAGGAGGGTGTGAAGATTGAAGCGGCTACACAGACCTTTGCTACCATCACCCTGCAGAACTATTTCCGCATGTACCACAAACTCTCAGGTATGACCGGTACGGCTGAAACAGAGGCAGGTGAGTTCTGGGATATCTACAAGCTGGACGTAGTGGTCATTCCCACCAACCGTCCTATTGCCCGCAACGACATGAACGACCGTGTCTATAAGACGAAGCGCGAAAAATACAACGCTGTGATTGCCGAAATCATCGCCATGCGTGAACAGGGCCGTCCTACCTTGGTAGGTACCACCAGCGTAGAAATCTCAGAATTACTTTCCAAGATGCTGACCATCAATAAGATTCCTCACCAAGTGCTGAATGCCAAACTGCACCAGAAGGAGGCCGACATCGTGGCTCAGGCTGGTCAAAGCAGTACCGTAACCATTGCCACCAACATGGCTGGTCGTGGTACCGATATCAAGCTGAGCCCCGAAGTGAAGCAGGCTGGTGGTTTGGCCATCATCGGTACCGAGCGTCATGAAAGCCGCCGTGTCGATCGCCAGTTGCGTGGTCGTGCCGGACGTCAAGGTGACCCGGGTTCATCTGTCTTCTTCGTTTCATTGGAAGACAACCTCATGCGCCTCTTCTCCAGCGACCGCATCGCCTCGGTCATGGACAAGCTCGGCTTCAAAGAGGGTGAGATGATTGAGCACAACATGATCTCCAAATCCATCGAGCGTGCCCAGAAGAAGGTGGAAGAGAACAACTTTGGTATCCGTAAGCGTCTGCTGGAGTACGACGATGTGATGAACAAGCAACGTAGCGTGGTTTACACCAAGCGTCGCCACGCCCTGATGGGTGAGCGTATCGGTATGGATATCGTCAACATGATCTGGGATCGCGCAGCAACGGCTGTCCAGGTCCCCACCTACGAGGATTGCAAGTTCGAACTCCTGCAATGTCTGGCTATCGAGCCCCCCTTCACCGAAGAGCAGTTCCGCGAAGAGAATCGTGAGAAGTTGGCCGAGCAGGCCTTCGAAAAGGCGATGGAGAGCTTCAAGCGCAAGACCGAACGGATGGCACAGATAGCCTATCCCGTCATCAAGCAGGTCTATGAAGAGCGTGGACAGATGTATGAAAACATCCTCATCCCCATCACCGACGGCAAGCGCATGTACAACATCTCCTGCAGCCTCAAGGCGGCTTACGAGAGCGAATGTAAAGAGGTGGTCAAGGCCTTTGAAAAGAGCATCCTGCTCCACGTCATCGACGAAGCCTGGAAAGAGAACCTCCGCGAACTCGACGAACTGAAACACTCGGTTCAGAATGCCAGCTACGAGCAGAAAGACCCCCTGTTGATCTACAAGTTAGAGTCTGTGAAGCTGTTTGACGCCATGGTAGAGAAGATCAATAACCAGACCATCTCCATCCTGATGCGTGGCCAGATTCCCGTAGCTCCCGAGCAAGTACCCGGTCAACAGCAGGCTCCCGCTTCACAGCAAGCCCCCGCTCAGCAAGCCCCCGCGCAGCAGGCTCCCCGCCAACAGGTACCTCCCACACAGCAACGCATCCAGGTACGCCAAGCCATGCCTGAACGCCGTCAGGACATGAGCCAGTACCGTGAGCAGAAGAGCGACCTGAGCGATCCGAACCAGCAGGCAGCTGCAGCTCACGACACCCGTGAACAGCCACGCCGTGAGCCCATCCGTGCCGAGCAGAAAATCGGTCGCAACGACCCATGCCCATGCGGTAGCGGTAAGAAGTACAAGAACTGCCACGGCAGAAACGCCTAAGTCACACCATACAGACCTGTCCGGATAGGGCCCTCATAGCCCTCAGGCAGGTCTGTTTTTTTTGTATAAGCATGAAGAAAATCCATTTCCCCTCATTGAGCCTCACGCTCACCCTTGCTACAGTCACGCTATTGAGTAGCTGCCAGACGATTGAACCGTTTAAAATCGACTACATGATTCCCGCGCAGGTCAACTTTCCAGAGACCCTGCGTCGCGTGGCCGTAGTCAATAACACCCCAGCCCTGAAATCAGACCAGATTGTCATTGAGCAGAACGAGAGCGAGGCCCAAAAGAGCTATTGGGGCGATGGTGTATTGGCTACTGAAGAATTGGCAAAAGCCTTGGCTGATGGCAACTACTTCGACGAAGTCATCATCTGCGATTCAGCCCTACGTGCCACCGACAGCGTACCACAGACCCATCACCTCACCCAAGACGAAGTCATTCATCTCACCCAGCAGCTCGATGTCGATTTTCTCATTTCGCTCGATGCGGTACTGATCAAGAGCCAACGCAAGATGGAGTTCTTCCCCCAATGGAATATCTTCGGTGGTTCGGTGGACAGCAAAGTCTATACCACCACACGCATCTACCTGCCTCAACGCCAGAATGCCATGGCTACCATCAATGCCAACGACAGCATCTTCTGGGAATCAGACGGCTTGACTGAAAGCGACGCCCTACGCAGCCTGCCCAACGACATCGAGGTCCGCAACCAATCCTCCCAGTTTGCCGGAACCACACCCGTCAACCAACTGCTCCCCCACTGGCGAAGCGGCCAACGTTACCTCTACGGCGGTTTAAGTGTGGCCTTCCGAGATGCCATGATCTATGTGCATGAAGGAGACTGGAACGAAGCCATGACCCTCTGGGAAAAAGAGTTTGACGGTAAGAACAAGAGACGAAAGAAAGCAGCAGCCTATAACCTGGCTGTGGGTTACGAACTTCAAGACCAGATTGACCAAGCCCTCCGTTGGCTGAAGCTATCCATCGAGCAGACCCAACCGGAATCAGCAGAGCAGCTCATGATGAAGCTCTATGAACAAGAGCTCCAATTGCGCCTAAGCGGTATGCAGCAGTTGCAGCATCAAACCAAGCGCATGATGGAGTAAAGCGTACTCAACCGAGACACAAAAGCAGCTCCAACAGGGGCAGAACAAAAAATATCCCACTCCTACGAAAGATTTTTGGCCAAAGAGTTGCAGCAATCCAACAAAAATAGCTACCTTTGGCTCTACATTCTAAAAAACGCATACGATTATGAAATTAAGTTCATCTTCATTGAAGCAAATCGAGCAGACCATCCGCAAGGCAATAGGTCGCTTTCCATCTACAGGTGAGGCCAATATTGTAACAGATATCCATATCCAGCCACACCAATCGTCAGGTGAGCTCACCATTTATAATGATGATGACAAACTGCTGGCTGAAGCCATCATCGAAGAGTGGATGACCTATATCGATGATAATTTTATTGACGAGGTCGCTCAGGTTCTTTCATCCACTTTGGAGAAAATGAACAAGGCCGGTGAATTTGATCATCTATCCATCATGAAGCCCTATTCATTCGTCTTGATTGACGAAGAAAAAGAGACGGTCAGCGAACTGCTCCTCATGGATGATGATACCCTCATGATCAGTGATGAACTGCTTAAGGGGTTGGACGAAGAGCTCGATTCATTCCTTAAAGATTTGCTGGAAAAGTAAGGGCAAAAAAAAAGGAGTACCGCTGTACTCCAACCTTTGTT
>CAMAMO010000085.1 GCA_945836915.1 uncultured Mediterranea sp. | reverse complement strand
CAAGCAAACCAGAAATGAAATACAAGCAAACCAGAAACCTTGGGAATGGACCTCATTAATGAGTATATCGGACAAGCTGCAGCTTAGAAAACGGGCTATTATAGAAACGATCAATGATGAGTTGAAGAACATGGTTCAGGTAGAATAGTCCAGACACAGATGCTTTGACAATCTCATAGTAAACTTACTTGGGGCTTTAGCCACTTATGGTATGTTTCCCAAGAAGCCGTGCACCAACGTACAACGCACAATAGACACACTGCTGAGTTTATTTTGAATTCGTCGAACTCACTTTAAAGACAAGGGATTAGGACGATTCAATAAAAAGACCTTCCTCATACCATCGAGGAAGGCCTTTAACTCTTCATTTGCTTTGTTGTGTACTGTCACTCGCTACCAGGCGGTGGGGCCTGACTTTAGCGTTGATTACCAGAAACGGTTCTTCGATGGATTGTACTCAAAGCCGTGTGACTTCAGCTTCTTCAACAGGTCAGCCTTGTCAACAGAAAGCTCTTCACAGAAAGCATCGAGCGAACTGTACTCGTCGCGCAACTTCGTGTTCACGAAGCTGTAGAGCATTGCGGGATCTTCAGGTAAACTCATAAAAACAATCTTTTAGGTTTATACTAATACAGTGCAAAGATAGGTAGTATTATATAAATATGTTCTATAATTATGTTATTTAACATATTATATAAGTGCAATCCTTTGCATAACAGCGACTCTGTTTAGTGAAAATCCTGTCGATTTCTGCCTCTTAGTATAACATAAATTATGACAGGTGCACCTACTAATGGGGTAACTGCATTGAGGGGAATAATTCCACGATTACCTGGGAGAATACAGATTAATTGACAAAGAAGAGCCACCAATCCGCCCATCAACAGGGTAACAGGGAGGAGTGACCGATGGTTTGAAGTGCCTATCAACAGGCGGGCCAGATGTGGCACCGCCAAGCCTATGAAGCTGACAGGACCGCAAAATGCGGTGGTTATGGCAGTAAGCAGACCGGTAATAATGAGCAACGCACTCCTCACCGAGCGGAGGTTGATGCCTAAATTTTCAGCGTAACGATCACCCAAAAGCAGCGCATTAAGTGGCTTAACCAGCAAAAAAGCACCTATCAAGCCTAAAAGAGTGATGATAGCAAAGGCGGGCATCTGGCTCATCGAAACACCTCCAAAATGGCCCATACCCCACACCATATAGGACTGAACCCCTTCGGCCGTAGCAAAAAAGTTGAGCAGCGAAATGGCAGAGGAGGTGATGTAGCCAATCATCATACCAGCTATGAGTAGCAGCACGTTGCTCCTCACCAGCGTAGAGAGGAAGAGAATGAGCGCCATTACCGCCATGGCTCCCACAAAGGCACCTATCAGAATAGAGGCCAACCCGCCCAATTGCAAACTGCCCACGCCATATGAAGCACCGCAGAGCATGACTAATGCCACACCCAAACTGGCTCCAGAATTGATACCCAATATGGAGGGGCCAGCCAGAGGATTGCGAAAAGCTGTTTGAAGCAATAAACCACACACAGCTAATGCACTACCACAGAGCCATGCCGTCAGAGCTGACGGCAGACGTGACTCCCAGACAATATAGTGCCAAGAAGTCTGACTCCCCTGATCGCCGCAGAGGATGCTGACCACCTCGCCCACGGGGATGGTAACGGACCCCAAGAGCATATTAGCAGCAAAGAGCAGCAACGTAGCGGGGAGAAGGAGGTGCTTCATTTCTTTAATAAACAAGTTGACAAGTTGATTAATATGATTGAGTTGACGACTATTATTGAGTTGACGACTAATTTACAAGGGGCAAAAGTAGCGCAATCTTTTGGCTTCTGCAATTTCCGAATCGGGATTTTTTAACTCGGGGTGGAAGATAAGGAGGTAATCGTTTAGTAATAGGTCAGGATGGAAGGGGGTTTCTTCATAAAAAGGGGTTATACCGGTGTGGCAGGCATAGATTCTCCGCTCGCGGAAGGGGCGAAATTTTGCATATCCGGCAAAATCAGCTTTCAGGGCATCGTAAGTCATCCGCTGAGGACGGTTGTACTTGAAAAGCCAGAAATCAGCTTCACTGGCCCGCGCATAGACGCTCTCGAAGGCCAAAGGTACCGACCCGCTATGGGGGTCATCGGCAAAGAGATAATCCGCCCCAGCATCTCGACAGAGAATGCCCGAAGTACTCTGTCCGCCAGGCATATACCAGGCGGAGTGGCTCTTCAGTTCGAGTAATACCGTGGGGCGCGTAGTAGCGGTAGAGGCCCATTGTTTCAGGGACAAGTAGTGGGTTTCAACAGCGGCGAAGAGTGAATCGGCCTGGCGGCCACAGCCAAACAAACGGCCATAGAAACGCATCCATTCAGCACGTCCCAGCGGTGAGGTTTCCATATAATCGGCGCACTCTATCAAGGGGATGCCCAGCTGATCCAGACGGCCGTAGCCACCGCTATTCTCAAAGGGAGAGAGCAGAATAGCCTCAGGAGCTAAGGTAATGATATGTTCAATATCGGGTGCCATACTGCTGCCACAATCGATGATACGCCCCTCAGCTACCCCTTTGTGAATGGTTTCCAGGGCCATATAGTCCAAATCGCACACACCACAGATGGCTTCGCCTACCTGTAGTTCATTCATCAATCCAGCATGCACAGAGGTAAAGACCAGCGTGCGGCTCAGGGGGGTACGAAGCAGGGTTCCCTCCGGTAGATGAAGGGGTTGGGGCTTATGGCTCGGCACCAAGATGTAGCGATGCAGAATGCGGGTAGTATCCCAAGGGTTACGCAGGGTAGCTACGCTGAATGAGTCGTAGTCAACCACCGAGAGATGTCGCGCATAGGCCAAATCCAGGGTGTCTCCTGCCTGAAATAGAGCAACACCCCTACTCCCGCCTCCACAGGAGGCGAAGAGCAAGAGTGCTGAACAACAGACAGACAGTAATGAATTACGCTTCATAACTATCGCAAACTATGGCCATGTCATTAATATAAGAACACCATGTGGTTAGGGTTGATGCCACCGGCATCAAACTTGCTCACGTAGCTACCGTCTCTCTTGAAGCGGTAGATGGTGCCATTCGTAGAGTATTCAGAGGTACCAATGTAAATCTCACCAGTTACAGGATTAATCTGAATCATGTAGATGCTAGCGCTAGCCAGTTCGGCTGGAGCGTTTTTCAAGAAGGAGCTCTCATTTAACTTGCCACTCTTTACATCGTAGGTACAGAAGCTATTGGTCGTAGTATAAGTATTCCAATTGGTCACGGAGTTCACGATGTAAACGATGTCGTTGAACGAGGCAATGTGCGATGCTTCACAGATGCGGCTGAACTTATTATTGCTCTTTGTATCAATCACCTGGAGTACAGATGGAGACATACTACCAGTGGCATAATCGTAGATTCCGTTGCTGATAAAGAAGATTTTGTCTTCCTCCTCCAGAATCTGAGTATAGGGATTTGGGAGAAGAGTTGTAAGTTTCTCCTTTAGCGAGAAGTTATTCAAATTAATGACAATGATTTCATCGTAATAGGTTGCAAAATCGCCTGAGCAGGCGTTGCAGACGTAGAGCAGTCCATCATTGATTATCACACCCTCCAGACAGCCGCCCAGATTGGTGAGTTTCTTCTCCACGGACATGGTATGGGCATTAATTTTTGCTACCGCTCCACCCCAGAACGAGGCATAGATGTAACCACCCTCAGCGGCAATGTAACGAATACCAGCTGAGAGATCTTCATCATCCACGAAGGAGAGGCGAGCCTGTTCTACACCGGCTGCGTTCAACTTTGCCAAATAGTTTGAGCCATAAACGGCTACGAAAATTTCACCATCATACTCAATCATACTCTGGCCCGTTTCGCCCAATTTTTTATCATTCTGCTTCAGATAGATATCGGTGATGAAGTCAGCATCGCCGTTGGGGGCATAGAATGCGATGCCCGCATTGTTGTCACCATAAGAGCCTTCGTTCAAGATAAAGGCGCGTACACGGGGCAGTACCACCTTCGTACCGGTATCATCTCGGCGGTCGTCATCATCATCGCTGCACGCCGTGAGGGTGCATCCAAGGGCCATCATGCAAATCAGGCCCAGCCATAAACTTCTTAATTTCATTGTTTCAATTCGTTTTTGGGTTAGTTTTATATTCTATTCTTATATATAGTCTTCTCTATAATCAATCCATATCATCGCTTCAGAAGTTCCACTCCAGGCTGCCCCGCCACGAGCGGCCAGCCATAGGGTAATACTGAATCACCTCGTACTGTTTGTCGGCCAGGTTGACACACTCGGCCTTCAGACTCAGGCTGCCGCCACGCTTCAGCTTGAACTGGCGTGAGAGGGTGACGGTCTGCTCCACGTAACTCTGAATCTTATACTCAGGCAGGTTCTGCGCCATGCTGTAACGGGTACCCATCCCCACAAGGGTGTAGCCCACGTTGACCCAAGGGTTCTGGAGCAGCAGCGAGCCGTTGCCACTGTGCTGGGGCGTATAGGGCAGCTGGTCCTTGTAGTTCTTCGCCTCGGGATTGGTCACGTCGATAGCCTTCTGCCACATGTAGGCGCCGCTCAGCATCAAGCTCCATCGTTGAGCCAGCGGCAACGTGGTTGAGAGCGTGACGTCCACTCCCGTAGCGTCCACCTTGCCGTAGTTCACCATGCGCCAGGTAAAGGTGCCGGGGAAGGCGACAATCTTGTCGGTTACGCGGTTGTAGTAACCATCCACCGTGAGCGTCAAGGCGCGGAAGGGACCACAAGAAGGAAGCGCCCACGTGAGCCCAACGTTGTATTCGCTGGCCTTCTCGGGATTAAGCGAGCGGTTGCCCAGGCGGTAGTAATAGAGGTCGTTGAAGGTGGGCAGACGGAAGGTGCTCTTATAGAGCAACCGGATGTAGAGGTCGTGCGCTTCAAAAGGCTTCAGGTTAAGGGCTACCGAGGGAGAGAGGCGGCGGAAGTTGTCAGGGGCGTCGCCTTTCTCCACCTCTTCGAAGGTGGCGGTATGGATGAGCGAGGCGTCCAGACGCAACCAAGCCTGTTCATAGCGGGCCCGGAGTGCGGTAAGCGAGGTGTAGCGCGTAGGGAACGGACACTCCTTGAGGCTGCCGCTCATGTGGTTGTAGATACCATCCTGAGCCAGCGAGAAGGTAAACTGCGGCAGAGGACGATAGAGCAAAGCGGCAGAGGCGTAGAGCTCATCCTGTCGGAACCAATCCTGACTCATGCCGTCGGTGTACTGTTTGCCATAGTCGCGCGTGCGGTTCCAACCGTGGGTATATTTGGCCTGCAAATTCAGACTCCAGCGCGCGTTGAGCCGCTTGCGATATTGGCTTTGGGCAAAGAAGTTCTCGTCCCATAGTTTCTCGTTCGAGATGGGGTTGTATAGGGTGACCGACCCAGGCAGACCACGCTTGGAGTAGTAGTAATAGGCCTTGACAGAGAGCTGGCTACTGTCTCTGAGCGTATGGTAAAGGTTGGCCTCGCCTTGCCAGGAATAGATGTCTGAGTTGTTACGCCGCTCGCGAGTCACCTCTTTACCATTCTTCAAGGTAAAGGGGTAGTTGCCATCGGCGCGCAGATAGGTAGCATCCACAGAGAACTTGGTGCGTCCACCCAGCTGCTGCCACCAGCGCAACGAAGGGGAGACAAAGCCAAACGAACCACCCTGCAAACGGGTACGGAGTGCCGATGTGCGGCCTTCGGCAAAGTGGGGTTTCTCCGTTTCGATACTGAGCACACCAGCCGAGGCGTAGAGGCGGGCTGATTGCAACATATCCTCGTGCTGCCCCACAGCCAAGGAGAGCATCTCCACATTATCGAGCGAAAAACGACCGATATCAATCTGTCCGCCCAGACAGTTGCTTACGGGCACGCCGTCGTAACTCACAGCCGTATGGGCGGCACCCATGTTGCGCACAGAGACGGTCTTCAATCCGCCTATGCCGCCATAGTCCTTCACATTGGCCCCGGCAAATCGGCGCACGGCGTCGGCTAGATCCTGCAAACCTAACTGCTGCAACTCCTCTTTCTGCATCCGCTGCACAGGTACGACAGAGGTGACCTGCGCCCTGCGGCGCGGTGCGGTAACAGTGACGTCATCAATCTGATGGGTCTTGCCGGAGATGGTATCGCCGGGCAAGGTCTGCGCCACAAGAGCCGGAGCTGTGCATAGAATGCCTGCAGCAACGACAAGAGAGAGGAAGCATGAATTTCCTTTCATCTTCAAAAAATAGTTTGAGCAAAACGCTTAACTAAAACTATGTACACCATTCGCTTTCCTCGAGCGGAAGGTTTCTTGACTCGGCTTTGCAGGTCTTCTGACTCGTTTCAGCGCCATCGCCTTCCCGTCGGCCTGAGGATGACCCCAGATTTGACAGTGGCAAGAGATTGATGTGCGCCCGTACTACAACTGGAGAGATTCACCAGCGAGTACTTCCAACTCACAGCAGCGGGACTGTTCGGGACTTTCACCCGATTCCCTTTTCATTCTATCCCCGAACGGGGGATTCGAAACAAAACCGGTGCAAATATAAGAACTATTTCTGAAATGATACAAGAGATGTGTTAGATTTTACATTCTTTAAAACAAAGAAAGAGAGCAGGCTCCCCCTCCTGTAAAAGGGGGTTACCTGCTCTCCATATTAACAATCTACTGACCTAAAGTCTGAATTAGAAAGTGAAGTCCACACCGACACCAATTACGCGGTTGGTACGGGTAAAGGTGTCAGAAACCAGCGGACTGGTACTTGTAACCTTGTTATAATCATCATACAGCGTCTGGAAGTAAGCGGCATTCACCTTGATATTCTTCGCCACGTTCAAACAAACACCCAGACCGTAAGAATAAGAGCTAACGTTAAACGACATGTCGTTCATACCGGCATCCTTATTATTATAAGCGGTGCGCTGACCACCGGCACTGACAGTGAGGAACTTATTCACATCCCACTCAGCACCCAGCAGATACTCGTTTGAGTCGCCCAACATCTCCTTCGTCCATTGTTTGGTATCTACGTCAAAATAGTGGTGATAACCAGCCATGAAGCGCAGCGTAGGCAAAGCCTCATACTGTACACCAGCCGTCAGCATGGCAGGTGAATCTTCGGCTACACTTGAGCCGTCGCGGAACTTGTTGATAGCGGGAATGATGCTGGCCTCTTTCACCGTGGATTTGTTTTTCATGCGCATACGGGTCTTAAACTCGTACTTGGCTGCGAAATTGAACTTGCCTGTCTTGAAGTCCACACCGATGATAGGAGCCACGCCCCAACCGGTCTGGTCAGACATCAAGTTAACACCCTCGCGATAGGGTTCCAGCATGTTAATCTGTTCCTTGGCACCCTGCAAAGTCTTCTTAGTAGCCTGCAATTCAGCCAGTTTTTGAGTCAAATTCTCAGGAACAGGTGCCCCAGCTGCCTCATACTGCTTAATGCCTGCTTCAACCTGGGCAATGCCGCCATCAACCTGAGCAATGCCGCCAGTAATCGTAAAGTCAGCTTGATCAATAAACTTATCGAAAGGTACCAAACCTTGGTTTGTATTCACCTTGATATCAGCCAGTTTAGCCTGATAGGAAGCGCTACCATACAGCATACGCATACCGCCATAAACCGAGAAGTTTTCAGCCACCTTATAAGCTGCACCAAAGGTAAAGCCGTAGTAGTACTGACGTCCCTTCATGTATCCATCCACATCGTAGCCTGTACTACCCAAACTGGTCAGTTTAGAAGCGATTTGACCTACTACATTCTCAAACGAACCGAGGCCATTTTCAAACTCACACTTACCACCGCCACCTACAACGCCAAAGCCAAACTGCAAGCTCCAGTTGCCTTTGTTCCAAGCGGCTTGAATGGAGGGAAGAACCGGGGCATCGGCTACACCCTCAAACTCCTTAGTATTTAAGCCATTGTTTTGTACACCCATAGGGAAGTAAGGGCTTGTAGTCAGTACGGTACGCGTTTGATGCGCATTCTGAATGTTCAAAGAGAGGTGGAAACCCTGCGGAAGGAAAATCACACCAGCGGGATTGCTGTAAACGCCATCGATACCAATGGCACCATCACGGGCAAGGTTACGAAGAAATACGATATTCTGGTTTGTGTTAGTCAAGTAACCACCAGCAAAAGTTGGAATTGAAACAATCAGCATCACAATGCTGAGCCAAATTTTTTTTCTCATCTAAATCTTTTTTTGTTTTACGGGGTGCAAAGGTACGACTTTTTTGCACAATAAAAAGAATTTTGAGCATTAATTTTACAATTCTGTACTATTTTTCCTCAAAATAGATACTTTTTACAGATAGTTTCAGATGAAATTAATTCAGAAATGATGAAATACAATCCCTTTCTTTAAGAAAAGCAGGGAGGGCATAATAATAATACAGGAGCCCTTCTGTTAAGAGAGGCTCCCGCTATCATTAAAAATAGAAATGTCAACGAATGGTTAGCGCAGATGGTTCAACGAATTGACAAGCGCTTCATCTTTAT
>CAMAMO010000084.1 GCA_945836915.1 uncultured Mediterranea sp. | reverse complement strand
CAATCTTCTTCCAGAGGGCCTGGGCATCCACCTCTTTCGTTACGGTGGGCTGCTCGGCGTCGATGGGGTACTGCTGGATAAAGGGCTTGCCGTCGATGGCTGCCTGCATAAAGCCGTCGGTCAGCTTCACGGAGACGTTGGCACCGGTCACCTTACCCTCGGTCATCTTCGCGTCGATAAACGACTCCGAGTCGGGGTGTTTGATCGATACGCTCAGCATCAGGGCGCCGCGTCGGCCGTCCTGAGCCACCTCGCGGGTGGAGTTTGAGTAGCGTTCCATAAAGGGCACCAAGCCGGTCGAGGTGAGGGCCGAGTTCTTCACGGGCGAGCCTTTCGGACGGATATGTGAGAGGTCGTGACCTACACCGCCACGACGTTTCATCAGCTGCACCTGCTCCTCGTCAATCTTGAAGATGGCGCCATACGAGTCCGCCTGGCCATCCACGCCAATCACGAAGCAGTTAGAGAGTGAGGCCACCTGGAAGTTGTTGCCGATACCCGTCATCGGGCTACCTTGGGGCACGATATACTTGAAGTGATCCAGCAGACCGAAAATCTCCTCGGCGCTCAGTGGGTTGGGGTATTTCGCCTCCACACGAGCCACCTCGTTAGCGATACGCCAGTGCATATCCTCGGGCGACTGCTCATAGATATGGCCAAACGAGTCCTTGACCGCATACTTGTTCACCCAAACTCTTGCAGCCAGTTCGTCGCCGGTAAAGTAACGCAAAGAAGCGCTATAGGCTTCGTCGTAAGTGTAAGTTTTCTGTTTCACGTGTAGTAGATATTAGTTAGATTAAATGTTCAAAACCAAATAAAAGTGTAGAAGTATGGGCTTTGATCATTTGAAGTTTGAAAAGCGCTGCAAAGCTAATGATGATTTTGAAAACTACAAAATAAAACGAGAAAAACTTTTCTTAAAAAAGAGAAGTTTTCCAAAATAAAAAGATGTTGCATTGAAAATCAGTAAGATACAAAATTTCAATAGAGCAAAAGTTTTCCAAAATGAAATTTTCTGCCTATTACAGCGTGATTTGATTAGGTCAAGCGTTAGTTTGTTGTAACGTCATAAAGGGGCAATCTGCGGTTACAGACTGCCCCTTTATGGCGAAGGAATAGGGCTTGTTTCAAGGGGGGGGGCTTCAGCTCCTTCCTTATACTTTGGGCTTGAAAGCGTTCTTTAGCTCGGCCATCTCTTTTTGGAAGGCTTTGTCTATCTCCAGCTGGCCAGACACTGTCTTGCAGGCGTGAATCACGGTGGCGTGATCCTTGTTGCCTACCAGCGTGCCAATCTTGGCTGTGGAGAGCTCGGTCATCTGCTTGGAGAGGTACATCGCTACCTGTCGCGCGCGTACCACATTACTTTTACGCGTGCGCGAGAAGAGGTCCTGCTGTGTCACACCGTAATGGCTGCATACCGTGTTCACAATCGTATCTACGCTGACCTGCTTCGTCGCCTCGTAGTTCACCACGTTCTTGATGACGCGCTGCGCCAAACTCAGGTCCACTTCGCGGTTGAAGACGTTGGCGTGGGCCAGCAGCGACACCACGATGCCCTCCAGGTCGCGCACACTCTCATGCACATTCTCGGCGATGAAATCCACCACCTCCATGGGTATCTTCAGTCCGTCGCGGTGAATCTTGCTCAGCAGGATGTTGCGGCGCAGCTCCAGCGTCGGCTTCTCCAGCTCGGCTACCATACCCCATTTGAATCGGGTAATCAGTCGCTCCTCCATGCCCTGCAGCATGATTGGCGGACGGTCGCTCGTCAGAATCAGCTGCTTGCCGTTCTGGTGCAGCTGGTTGAAGATGTGGAAGAAGGTGTTCTGCGTCTTCGTCAGTCCCGCAAACTCCTGGATATCATCGATAATCAGTACGTCGATATGCTGGTAGAAGTTGATAAAGTCGTTGGTGGTGTTGTTGCGCACCGAGTCGGTGTACTGCACCTGGAAGAGGTGGGCCGATACATAGAGCACACGCTTGGTGGGGTAGAGCTCCTTGATGCGCGTACCGATGGCGTTGGCCAGGTGGGTCTTGCCCACGCCCGAGGCGCCATAGAGGAAGAGTGGGTTGAAGATGGTCTTCGCGGGATTCTCGGCAATGGCTTCACCCACGCTGCGCGACAGCTTGTTGCTCACCCCCTCAATAAAGGTGGCGAAGTTATAGTTCGGGTTGAGGCGTGAATCGAGCTCCGGCACCGGTATGGTCGGAATCTTGGCCGTCTCCACGGGCTTACGCTCCACGTTCGAACGCTTGGTCGATTCAATCTGTACCGTCTGTTGCGGGCGCGAGCTCTTGTTGACCACCACATCGTACTCCAGCAGAGTCCCCTCCCCAAACACCTTACTCAAGGTCTTGCGGAGCAGATCGATGTAGTGATCCTCCAGGAACTCATAGAAGAAGTGCGATGGTACCTGTACCAGCAGTGTCTTCTCCTTGAACTCCAGCGGTTTGATCGGGAGAAACCAAGTTTTATATGCCTGCTCTGAAACATTATCTTTAATAAAGTCAAGACAGCGGTTCCACAACGCGACATGTTGCAATTCACTCATAACGGCTTTTTTTCTTCAAATTTATTAGTAAAGCGAAACTTCTACGCTTGCAAATTTGAGAATCTTATTTTAGAAAAACAAATCCCTTTTTTCTTGCAAATCTCAAAAGAAGAATAACCCCTTATTTTTCAACAGGTTGTAATATGCTGACACAAACCTGCCTCAAAAAAAGATTTGCTAAATTCCAAGCCGTTGAGATTGAGGGATTTAATTTGCTGCTTTTCGGAATAAGAACCTATTTTTGTATTCTTTTGCATATCCGATATATCCTTTAAATAGGCCCTTCTATCCCCGAATAGCCTCCTCTTCGGAAAAGGTGATTATTTAGACTAAATTTAAATAGGCTAATTTTCACCCTTGACGGAGGGGGGAGGGGAGATGTTACTCCTTCTTTCCGAAGAGGGAGAAGTGTACGTAGCGTTTGGGGTGAGCTTGGAGGTCTTGCAACAGACTGGCGGCGTTGGCTGTAGTCGCGTTGAGGTTGTTGTAGAGCTGTGGGTCGTTGAGCAGCAAACCGATGGTATTATCGCGGCTGTTCAGTTGGTCAGTCAGGCGTTTTACGTTGGCCAGGGTCGCGTCCACCTTGTTCATGGCGGCGGCGTAGTCTATCTCCTTCAGGTTGTCGGTGATGGCTACCATGTTGTCGCCGATATGGTTCAGCTTCCCCGTCAGAGCTGGCATCTCGTGCGTCATCATCTGGTTCAGCTGGCGGCTGGTGGCATCCAGGTTGGCCGTCAGGCTCTCCACGTTGTGCAGCGTAGCGGTCAGTGCGGGGTCGGCTAGCAAGCGGTTGATGGAGCAGAGAATGGAATCCAGCTTAGGCATCATCTTCTCAATCTGCGGCACCATCTCGCCCACCTGGCCCATCATACCACTGTTGAACGAACCCTCCAGGGTGTCGCCCACCTCGTAGCGTTCGCGCGGGTTGTTAGCCAGCAACAGCGACATCTTCATGGCACCTAACAGGTCGCTCGTCAGCTCCGCCCGGCTCCCTTTGGGGATGCGCAGGTTAGGATCCACGTCAATCTCAGCCACCACCTTGCCTGGCGAGGAGTAGTCGTAGATGATGTCGCGCACAATGCCCACACTGTAACCGTCGGCAAAGACCGGCGACGATATGGTCAGACCGTTCACGTTGGTGAATTTCACGTAGAAATAGCTGGTGGGCTTGAAGAGGTGAATCCCCTTCAGGTAGTTGATGCCATAGACTAATATGCATAGGGCCGCTACTCCAGCTAACCCTATTTTGATCTCTTTTGAAAAAGCGAATTTCATCATATCTGTTACTTTATATCTTCTTTTATTAAAACTCAACACGCATCTCCCCGCCCGTTAGCGGTGGGCAGGGTGGGCCTTTTTATAGGCCTCAGCCGCTTTCTGGGCATCGATTTTCTGCCCATTTTGGAAGGCAATGATAAAGGCACCCTTGAAGCGCTTCTCTAACTGGCGCTTGGTTTGCAGCACCTCGTAGTAGTTCGTTGACGTCCCACAGGTGTATTTATACATCCCCTTTTCCTGA
Source organism: uncultured Mediterranea sp. (assembly GCA_945836915.1). GTDB lineage: Bacteria > Bacteroidota > Bacteroidia > Bacteroidales > Bacteroidaceae > Bacteroides. The sequence goes on along the minus strand of CAMAMO010000084.1, from coordinate 4,436 downwards.
TACATCTCCACGAGGGATACCCCTTTGAAACGTTTATCCTTCGTAGAGAGCTTCGAGGAAGAGGTGGCAATCTGCACTTTGAAAACCACCTCGGTCGAGGTCGAGGGCTTGCTATGCGCGGCCGGCTTGGCGTTCGCGGCCGGCTTGGCGTTTGCGGCAGGCTTCCCGCTGGCGGCAGTCTGGCCCTCCGTGGTTCTCTTATCTTCAGCCTGCTTTCCATTCGCTACCGGCTTTTCACTGGCCTGCTCGCTATTCGCGGCTTTTTTCTCTTTGTCGCTGCTCTCTTTTTGGCGGAGCTCTTGCTCTTTTTTGTAGGTTAAGAAGGCTTTGTAGATGCCTTCGGCCAGGGTGGAAGTACCGCTCTCCGTGTTGAGGTAGCGCTCTTCGGCGGGGGTGGAGATGAAGCCTAACTCAACCAGGATGCTGGGCATCGCACTGGCCTTCAGTACCAGGAAACCGGCTTGATGCACACCGCGGTCCTGACGCTTGCAGTGGGTCTTGAACTGCTTCTGAACCAGCTGGGCCAGGTGGACGCTCTGCGACATGTACTTGTCTTGCATGAACTCGAAGATGATGTACGACTCGGCCGAGTTGGGGTTGAAACCGGCGTAACGCGTCTCGTAGTCGTTCTCGTAGAGAATCACGCCGTTCTCACGTTTGGCCACCTCCAGGTTATCGTCCGACTTGGCCAAACCCAGTGTCCAGGTCGAGGGCCCCTGCGCCGTGCGGTTCTTGGCCAGCGCATTGGTGTGGATGGAGATGAAGAGGTCCGCCTTGGCGTCGTTGGCTATCTCGGCCCGGCGGTCCAGCGGGATGAAGAGGTCGCGCGTACGGGTATAGACCACCTTCACGTCGTCGCAGTTCAGCTTGATCAGGCCGCCTAATTTCAGCGCCACCTTCAGGTTGATGTTCTTCTCCTTCGAGATTTTGCCGATAGCTCCGGGGTCGTGCCCGCCATGGCCTGCGTCAATCACCACAACAAACTCCTTCGCCGCCACTTGCAGTGTGAGGCAGAAAAGACAGACGAGGCTCAGGCCCAACAGCCCGAGGCGTCTGATGAATATGTGAGAGCGTATCACCATAACAAACAGTCGGTTAATTTGGTGCAAAGGTACATCTTTTTTTCTCAAATCACGCATTTCTGTGCAATAAGTTCGCTTTCTGCCACTTTATTCGCGGCATATCGACTAATAATTCGCCGAAAATAGCTAATTTTGCAGTCGATTTATTTCAGATAACAACATGATACGCCTACTCAAAGATTGGACGTTGCCCATCGCCATGCTGGCCGGCACGTTGCTCTACCTCTTTTTCGCCCGCGTCAGCTGGGTCGCACCACTCAAACCGATGGTCCACGAGGTCATCGCCTTCCTGACGCCCACCCTCATCTTCGCCCAGTTGCTGCTCACCTTCTGCAAGGTCGAGCTGAGTGAGCTCCGTCCCCGTCCGTGGCACGGCTGGTTGCTTCTCTTCCAGGTGGTCACCGTGCTGCTGCTCACCCTCCTGCTGGTCTTCCTGCCCCTCAGCCCCACGGGCCGTCTGCTTTTCGAGGCCGCTATGGTCTGCCTCGTCTGCCCCACGGCCACCGCTGCCGCCGTCATCACCGCCAAGTTAGGCGGCAGTGCAGCTACCCTCACCACCTACACGCTCCTCTCCAACCTGATGGCCGCTGTAGCCGTGCCGCTCCTCTTTCCGTTGGTCGAGCCCCATGCCGGCCTCACCTTCTTCCTCGCTTTCCTGCGCATCCTCAGCAAGGTCTTCCCCCTCTTGCTCTGTCCCTTCATCCTGGCCCAGCTGCTGCGTCGCTTCCTGCCCGGCCTTCACCGCTGGCTGATGAACCGTCACGAAGCCGCCTTCTACCTCTGGGCCGTCGCCCTCGCCATCGTCTCCGGTCAAACCGTCCGCTCGTTAGCTAACAGTCCCGCCCCCGTGCAGGTCATGTGGCTCATCGCGCTGGTCGGTCTCCTCACCTGCGTGGTCCAGTTCGCCCTCGGCAAGGGGGTGGGCGAGCGCTACGGCGAACGCCTCTCAGCCGGGCAGGCGCTTGGGCAGAAGAACACCGTCCTCGCCATCTGGATGGCCTACACCTACCTGCAGCCCCTCTCCTCCGTAGGCCCCGGCTCCTACGTCCTCTGGCAGAACCTCATCAACAGCTACCAGCTCTGGAAGAAGAGGAAGAGAGATGCCGCGACAAAGAGAGAGACCCTCCCGCCGAGCGAATCCCTTACGCCGAGCGAACCCCTTACACCGAGCGAAACCCCCAAACAGAAACTGTAGTAAACGATGCCCCGAAGGATACGCCAGATCGATTTCTTCAAGGGGGTGTTCATCCTGTTGATGGTCACCTTCCACCTTATATATATAGGCGACAGCTACCCCTACGCCAAGCAGGTGGTCTATACCTTCCACATGCCCGGGTTCCTGCTGCTCTCCGGCTACCTGATGAAGCGAGGCCTCCCCGCGCGGCGCTTCTGGCGCCACGTCTGGTGGCTCTTCCTGCCCTACGCTGTGATGGAGGCGGGCTACGTCGTCATGTCCGCTCTGCTTCCCGTGCGCCAGGCCGTCGATCAGCTCACCCTACCGCTCCTGTTCGATAAACTCCTGCTCCATCCCCTCGGCCCCTACTGGTACCTCCACACCCTCATCCTCTGCCTGGTCATCAGTCGGGTAGTGGAGCGATGCCCCCTCCTCTGGCCGTGGAGCGCCTTGACTCACAGAGCCTCCCGCCCGCTATCCGACGCGGCAGGCCTGGCCCTGTCCGGACAGCGAGCCTCCGCCTTCAGGGGGACGCGGCGCTTCATCCTCTCCATGGTGCTGATTCTGCTCCTTTCCCAGTTCTTCGGCCTTGTGAATGCCGCCAACGGACTCTACTTCATGCTTGGTGTGTTGTTGGCCGAGGGCGGATGCGCCCCCCGCACGCTCCTCTGGCGCTCTTGGTGGGTGCTGCTCCCTTTGGTACTGCTCTGTGCCTGGCCCCAGGCCCTTCATCGCGCCACCCCCGCCGGGATGCTCATCATCTACCTCGTCTTCTCCCTCCTGACGCAGCTCCACCGCCACCTCCCACAGAAGATGGCCCAATGCTTCGAGCAGATCGGTCGCCACAGCCTCCCCATCTATCTCTTCTCCCCCCTCTTCACCATGGCGCTCAAGTTCGCCGTCCCCCTCTTCACCTTCGACCCCACCGGCCTCATCTACTGCACGATAGCCCTCAGCCTCACCACCGTAGGCTCCCTTCTCATCGCCAAGCTATTAGACACCCTCCGCCTCACCCCCTACCTATTCGGCAAAGAGAGAATCGTCAGCCTCTCACCCAGGTTCATTAAACAAAAACAGGACCGGTCGGGCATTAAGGATGATACTTGAATGGCTCGATTTACATCGAGATGAACTTTTGGTCAATTGGGAAAAGTCACAAAAAGGCGTTCCACTGGATAGAATAGAACCTTTAAAATAAAAAGAACATGTTTACAGAAGTTGTGCGAGCAGAATACATGGACGGCTATCGAATTAAATTGTGGTTTAATAACGATGTCGTCAAGGTGGTTGATTTAAAGTCATCGCTAAAGGGTATTGTATTTGAACCTCTCAAAGATTTGAACTATTTTAAGAGGTTCTCTGTAAAGTACAACACAGTAGAATGGGAAAACGGCGCAGACTTTGCCCCAGAGTATCTTATGGCATTACCTGAAGCATAGCCAGACCATTTCATGATTAGATAGCGAACTTCTCTGGGTGTTTCCCTTTGAAGGATTTGAAGTGCTGCTTCATCACCATGATATCCGCCTCGACGTCATCCGATGGGAGGAGCTCCTTCGTGATGTTCACCGTGCGGGTAGGGAAGTCGAACGCCATCAGCAGCACCGGCACCTTCGCCCCGCGGGCGATGTAGTAAAACCCCTTCTTCCACTCCGGGTTAGCCTTACGCGTCCCCTCAGGCGTGATAGTCAGCACAAACTGGTCACTTTGCCGGAACCGTTCCGCCATCTGATCCGTGAGCGAAGTTTTCCGGCTGCGGTCCACCGGGATACCCCCTAAAGCCCGGAAGATAGGGCCTAAAGGGAAGAAAAACCAATCCTTCTTCATCATAAACGACGCCCTGATGCCATTAGCCCGTGAGAAGAGCAGACCCACAAACAGATCAAAGTTAGAGGTATGCGGCGCCATGCAGACTACGCACTTATCATAAATAGGGACAGTCACAACGCTTTTCCATCCCAAAAGCTTATAGAATATAAAACGATACATAAAAAAAGTTTTTAGTTATGAGACCCTCCCAACCCCCCAAAGGAGAGACCCTCCCAGCCCCCCTTAAAGGGGGGAGAGACCCTCCCGACCCCCCTTAAAGGGGGGAGACGTGGGTGACTGGTTTTCTCGAAGGGTTGGTCATCCCCCTTTAAGGGGGACAGAGGGGGTCTTTCTTTCATTAGTTTCCGGCC
>CAMAMO010000083.1 GCA_945836915.1 uncultured Mediterranea sp. | reverse complement strand
CGGTACGCCATCGCTAAAAAGGTAACATAGTAACATAATAACAGTTACAAAAATGGGGGACTGTACCTGTTACATTAATATCTTTCTATCTTACACGTATGTTGCTTTGTCTCCTTGTCGTAGCTGATGCCAACCAGAAGGATGCCGCCAGCGTATGGCGCTATCTTTTCCGGATAGTCCTTTCGCTTGATTTGGTCGATGGCGGTCTCGGCTGAATGGTTATATTTCAGTTCGATGACCAAAGCAGGCTTTGCCACGTTGCGACGAGGAATCATGACGAGGTCGGCATAACCTTTGCCCGTAGCATACTCACGGTGAATGACGTACTCATTCCTTGCCCAGATATAAGCTATGGTGAGCACGCAGGCCAATGAGTTCTCGTCGTTGTAGGCCAAGATGCTGGTGTGCTCATCATGTGCCATGTCGATAGCGCGCTCTACGGCCTGCTCGTTGCCTGCGATGGTAGCGTTGAGCAGCGCTCTGGAATTCTGTATGGATTCTGCCAGCAAATTCCATGATGTATCTTCTACGGCATTAAGGAATTCATCTGCAACCTCCTTGTTGGGAATGTAGCACTCTTGGGTGTCGCCGTCGTAGGCCAAATAGCCCAAATGAATCAACACGGTCAAGACGTCGTTCTTGCTTTTTACGGCATGCATGTCGTTCTGAAACTTCGTGGTGTTGACATAGATATGCTCGCCTGAAAGCATGCGGATAACGCCATCCTTCAGCCCGTCAAAGTTCATCTGTATGTAGGTGACAACCGAATCGTAGGCGCCTGTCGAGGTCCAATAGCTACGGTACTGCCTGTCATCAATGGCTCTCATCACGGAATAGGGATTGAAAATATGCGACTCGTTGCCTATGCGATAGCCATCATACCAACGTTCCATCTCCGGAAGATCCATGCTGAATTTCTGACAGAGCTGCTCCACTTCCTGATGGGTAAACCCAAGTGAAGCGGCCATTCGGCCAGGATTTATCATCGTGTATTCGCGGAAGTTGTTCAGCGCCGACTCTGTGTTGTATCTCTTGATGGGCAATATGCCTGTGAGATAGGCGCCTGCAAACACGATGTTGGAGCCAGAGCCTTTGAAGAGGCGGCGAAGCAAATCGACGTATGACGTGACGGTGTAATCATCCGCTCCCATCTCGCGCAAGATGGCATCCCACTCATCGATAATCATCACAAAGCGCTCACCTGTACGTTCGCTGATACGGTAGAGCACCTCCATTAGGTCGTCATCCTCCTCTCTGTTTACATCAGGAAATTCTGACAGCACATCGTTGATGATTTTATCCTGTATAAGCTTCACCATCTCTTTCTCATGCCGGAATCTCGTCGTGAAGTCCGTCATATCGACACATATCACGTAGTATTTGTTGAGGTGCGCTTCAAACGTCGCATCTTGTTCGGCCTTCAATCCACGAAACAGTTCGCGCGAGTCGCACGACTTGTCATAATAGGCGCACAGCATCTTGGCCGCCATCGACTTGCCAAAGCGACGGCAGCGGGTCACGCAGCTAAAACGCTTCTCAGAGTTTAGCGTGGCGTTGACAATGGGTATGAGCGACGTCTTGTCAACATACTCATGAGCGACGATGTCGCGAAACTCACTATTGCCCCTATTGATGTAAATTCCCATAGATTTCAAGCCCATAGCAGGAGTGATAAGCCTGCAATGACATGCAAATGTATATAAAAAATTTGAGAAACCATCCAAATGAATAGATAAATCTGTAATTTTAGTATTCTATCCCGCTATACGCTATACGCTATTTGGTGTAATGAGGCGTTACAGGCAAAGGGGAGGTAAGCCGTTTGATGGGCCTGCCTCCCCTTTGGGGTTACGGGACGCTCGCCGAGAACGCTGCGGCGGTTAGCGGTTCTTGTACATCTCGTCGTAGTAGCGCTCGTAGTCGCCAGAGGTGATGTTGTCCATCCACTCCTGGTTATCGAGGTACCATCTGACGGTCTGCTCAATGCCCTCCTCGAACTGCAGACTGGGCTCCCAGCCCAGCTCGCGTTGCAGCTTGGTGGAGTCGATGGCGTAACGCAGGTCGTGGCCGGCACGGTCTGTAACGTAGGTGATGAGGTCCATGTCTTCGCCCTCCTTGCGGCCCAGCAGGCGGTCAACGGTGTTAATCACGACCTTGATAATGTCAATGTTTTTCCACTCGTTAAAGCCGCCAATGTTGTAGGTTTCGGCCACCTTGCCCTGATGGAAGATGAGGTCGATGGCACGCGCATGGTCAACCACGTAGAGCCAGTCGCGCACGTTCTCGCCCTTGCCATAGACGGGCAGCGGCTTGCGGTGGCGGATGTTGTTAATGAAGAGGGGAATCAACTTCTCGGGGAACTGGTAGGGACCGTAGTTGTTTGAGCAGTTGGTTACGATGGTGGGCATGCCGTAGGTGTCATGAAAGGCGCGGACGAAGTGGTCTGACGAGGCTTTCGAGGCGCTGTAGGGCGAGTGGGGATTGTACTTCGTAGTCTCGTAGAAGAAGTCTGTGCCGTAGGCCAGGTGGTGCTCGCCAGACGAGGCGGTGGTGGTATAAGGGGGCTCGATGCCTTCGGGGTGGCTCAGTTCAAGGGCGCCATAGACCTCGTCGGTCGAGATGTGGTAGAAGCGTTTGCCCTCATATTTCTCGGGCAGAGACTCCCAGTAGATTTTGGCGGCCTGGAGCAGCGAGAGGGTGCCCATGACGTTGGTGCGGGCAAAGGTGAAGGGGTCTTTGATGGAGCGGTCCACATGGCTCTCGGCGGCCAGGTGGATGATGCCGCACACCTGCTCTTCCTGCATCAGGCGGAGGATGGCGTCGAAGTCGCAGATGTCGAGCTTCACGAAGCGGTAGTTGGGCTTATCCTCAATGTCCTTCAGGTTGGCCAGGTTGCCGGCGTAGGTCAGCTTATCTACATTGATGATGCGATAGCCAGGGTATTTGTTGACAAACAGGCGCACCACATGGCTTCCGATAAAACCGGCGCCGCCCGTAATGATGAGAGACCCCCTTTGGTCCCCCTTAAAGGGGGAGAACGTGGCCTGCTTTGAGATATTGTTTTGTTCTGTTGATGACATGTTCTATATCGTTTACTATTTCTTTGTTACTAAATCTAATCACTCTGTAACCCTGTTCCTCTAACCACAGCTGACGAACACGGGGAACGGGAGGTTGGAGGGTCTTTACTCCAAATTCGGTTTTCCTGTCTGGCAGACCTCGTCAACCACTCTTAACAGGTATTGGCCGTACTGATTCTTTATCATCGGCTGGGCCAGTTGACGCATCTTTTCGGGGGTAATCCAACCCTGACGGAAGGCGATGCCCTCCAGGCAGGCTATCTTCAGGCCTTGGCGCTTCTCAATCACTTCGATGAAGGTCGAGGCCTCGGAGAGGCTGTCGTGCGTACCGGTATCGAGCCAGGCAAATCCGCGGCCAAGGGTCTGCACGCGCAGCTCGCCATCCTGAAGGAAGCGCTGGTTCACGCTGGTAATCTCCAGCTCGCCACGGGCGGAGGGCTTGATGCTGGCGGCTACATCAACCACCTTGTTGGGATAGAAATAGAGGCCTACTACGGCGTAGTTGCTCTTGGGTTTGGCGGGTTTCTCCTCGATGCTCAGGCAGTTGCCCTCGGCGTCGAACTCGGCCACGCCGTAGCGTTCGGGGTCGCTCACCCAGTAGCCAAAAACGGTGGCTTTCTTCTCCTCCTCGGCCTGGCGAACCGCCTGGCGCAGCATGGCGCTCAGTCCGTTGCCATGGAAGATGTTGTCGCCCAGCACGAGGCAGGCGCTGTCATTGCCAATAAACTCGCGACCGATGATGAAGGCTTGTGCCAGACCGTCGGGCGAGGGTTGCTCGGCGTATGAGAAGTTGACGCCATAGTCGCTGCCATCGCCCAGAAGGCGCTTGAAGCCAGGCAGGTCATAGGGCGTAGAGATGATGAGAATATCCCGGATGCCGGCCAGCATAAGCACGGAGATGGGATAGTAAATCATCGGTTTATCAAATATAGGGAGCATCTGCTTGCTCACACCCTTGGTAATAGGATACAAACGGGTACCGCTACCACCGGCTAATACGATTCCTTTCATTATCTTACTTCTTTGTATGTAATAGGCGCAAAGATAAGACAAGCGGCGGTAAAATGCAAATATATTTGCGATTTTTTACCACCGCTTGGGAAACAAGGCCGATTATTCAGCCAAAAGGAGTTCGGCTACACAGTCGATAGCCTCTTTTTCCTGAGGAAGATGGAGCAGGTAGCCGCCCTGAAGGCGCTCTATCTTGAGGGGCTGACGCGTAGCGAAATGTAGCGCTTTCTTCACCTTGCGAGTGCCCAGGGGGAGGAAGATGGCGGGGTCGTCTGTTTCGAGCACATGAACGAAGAGGCGGTTGCCTTTCTGCGTGGTAACGCCCCACGGACGGGGCTTGACGCAGCCGCCACGTGTGCCGTAGATGGTCTCGCCGTAGGTCTGCATCCATTGGCCCATCTCAGCCAGGCGCTGTACGGCCACGGCGGGCAGCTCGCCGTCGGGCTGCGGACCGACGTTCATCAGCAGGTTGGCGTCCTTGCCGGCGGCCTTGACGAGGTACTGCACCAGGGTGGCGGTCGATTTGTAGTTCTGGTCGTTGATTTTGTAGCCCCACATGCCGTTCATCGTTTCACAGGTTTCGAGCGGCAGGCTGCTGATGTCCTGACCGGAAAGGCCGGCGGTGTTCTCGCCAGGCAGGTCGCGCTCAAAAATCTGAATATCCTCGCCTGCAAAAGGTACCTGGTGGTGGTTATTGCCCACAAGGCAGGCGGGCTGCAGGCGGTGGATAAGGGCGTACTGTTCAGGCAGTTGCCAATCGAAATCGGGGTTCTGATCCTGGTCCCACCAGCCATCAAACCAGATGGCTCCTACGGGGCCGTAGTTGGTAAGAAGTTCGGTCAGCTGGTTGTTCATAAACTGGTAGTAGCTGGGCCAGTTTCCCTCGGGGTTTGAGCGTCCCGTGCCGCGTCCGGTGCGTCCCCAGGGGTAGTCGTTGCGGTACCAGTCGAGGTGCGAGTAGTAAAAATGAATCTTGATACCTTGGCGGTGGCACTCGTCAGCCAGCTCCTTCACCACGTCGCGCGCAAAGGGCGTAGCGTCCACGATGTTATAGGGCGAGTACTTTGTTTTAAACATCGAGAAGCCCTCGTGGTGACGGGTTGTAAAGCAGATGTACCGTGCGCCCGAAGCCTTGATGGCGCTGACCCACTTAGCCGCATCAAACTTAGCCGGATAGAAACCGCCAGCCAGTTTTTCATACTCATCGTAAGCCAGGTTACGGTTAGTCATTGTCCACTCGCCCGTAGCGAGCATAGCGTAAAGTCCCCAATGGAGGAAGATGCCGAATTTGTTATCACGGAATTCAGCACGCGCCTTCAGGTTCTCCTCAGAAGGTGAATAAACACGCTGAGCCCGCAATCCAGGCCCAATCAACACAGCTGCAAGCAGCACAAAAAGAATGGTTCGCTTCATAAAATATGAGTTTTTAGATATAATAAACCCTCTTCACCCTGGTAGAAACCGACGTCAGCACCTCGTACGGAATGGTCTGCAGCACGTCGCTCAGCACCGTTACGGGGAGGTGGTCGCCGAAGAGCTCTACGCGGTCGCCCTCCTTGCAATCAATGCCAGTAACGTCAATCATGCAGACATCCATGCAGATGTTACCCACGTAGGGCGCACGCTGGCCGTTGACCAGGCAGTAGGCGTGGCCGTTGCCCAGGCGGCGGTTCAAACCATCTGCATAACCGATTGGAATGGCGGCGATGCGCGACGGGCGCGTCAGCTCTCCCTTCCGGCTGTAACCCACCGTCTCGTCGGCCGGCACGTCGTGAATCTGCAAGATGGTGGATTTCAACGTGCTGACGTTATGAATGATGGCGTTATTGATGGGGTTGATGCCGTAGAGGCCGATGCCCAGGCGCACCATGTCGAACTGGGCGCCGGGGTAGCGCTCAATGCCGGCCGTGTTACAGATGTGGCGCAGGATTTTGTGGCTGAAGGCCTGTTGCAGCCGGCTGCTGGCCTGCTCGAACGTCTCAATCTGGCGGCGGGTGAAGCCGTCGAAAAGCGACGAGTCGCTGCCTACAAAGTGGGTGAAGACGGAGCGTGGAATCACGGCGTTCTGCCCCTTGAGGCGCTCTATGAGGCGCGGCATCTCGTCGGGCGTGAAGCCCAGGCGGTGCATGCCGGTGTCCAGTTTGACGTGGATGGGGAAGTGGGTCACACCCTCCTTCTCGGCGGCGGCGATGAGCGCGTCGAGCAGGTGGAAGCTATAGACCTCGGGCTCCAGCTTGTAGTCGAACATCGTTTTAAAGGCGGTCAGCTCGGGGTCCATAATAATGATGTCGGCCGTAATGCCGGCCTTACGCAGCTCGGAGCCCTCGTCGGCCACGGCCACGGCCAGGTAATCCACGCGGTGCTCTTGCAGCGTCTTGGCTATCTCGTACGAGCCGGCGCCGTAGGCCGAAGCCTTCACCATGCAGACCATCTTGGTGGTGGGTTTAAGGAAGCTGCGGTAGTGGTTGAGGTTAGCCACCATCGCCTCCAGGTTGACCTCTAAGATGGTTTCGTGTACTTTCTTTTCCAAATATTCCGTCAGCTGGTCGAAGCGGAATTTTCGGGCGCCTTTAATGAGCAGTATCTCATCCTTCAGCTGGAGCCGGCCGCTCTGAATAGCCTGCATCAGGGCCTCGGTGGAGGGGAAGAACTGCTTCTCGCCGCCAAAAAGTTCGGCACAAGAGAGGAGCTCTCCTCCCACCCCAATCAGGCGGTTCACGCTTCGGCTGGCCACTAATTGGGCCACTTGCCGGTAGAGGAACGGCGCACTCTGACCCGTTTCGAGTATGTCGCTCAAAATCAGCGTGCGACTCAGCCCTTTATCCTGCGAGCGGCGGTAGAGGAAGTCGAGTGCGATGTCGAGCGAACCAAGGTCGGAGTTATAACTGTCATTGATAATCAAGCAGTTGTTCTTCCCCTCCTTCACCTCCAAGCGCATGGCTACAGGCTCCAGACGGCTCATCCGCCGCGTAATCTCCCCAGCGGGCAGCATGAAGTAGAGGCAGGCGGCCAGGCAGTTCAGGGCGTTCTCTATCGAGGCATCGTCGATGAAGGGCAGGGTGAAGCTGTTGTTCATGTCGAGGTAGCGGTAGGCGATGAAGGTGGAGCTGCTCCCCTTCTCCACCTTACTGATAAAGAGCGGGCGCTCCATATCGGTGCGGCTCCAGGCTATCTCGCGGGCGGCAAGCATCGACTTGGCTACGCAGTTGCTGATGAATTCGTTATCGCCGTTATAAATCACCACGTCACAATCCTTGAACAGGCTGAGCTTCTCCATACACTTCTCTTGCAGGGAGTAGAAGTTCTCCTGATGGGCGCCGCCGATGTTGGTCAGAATGCCTACGGTGGGCTTGATGATGCTCTGCAGGGCGCGCATCTCGCCAGGCTCTGAAATGCCGGCTTCGAAGAGGGCCAGCTGGTCGCCTTCGTCCATCTGCCAAACGCTCAGGGGGACGCCAATCTGCGAGTTATAGCTGCGGGGCGAGCGCACGATGCGGCGGTCGGGGCTGAGCAGCTGGTGAAGCCACTCCTTGACGATGGTCTTGCCATTACTGCCCGTGATGCCGACTACGGGGATTTGGAACTGCTCGCGATGGCGCTCGGCCAACTTCTGAAGGGCCTTGAGCGGACTGGTGACGAGTAGGAAGTTGGCGTCGCTCCAGAGGTCTGCCCTCCGGTGGCCGCTCTCGTCAATGCGGGTGAAATAGGAGATGTAGCTCTCTTCGGTAAGCACGAAGTGACGCACACCACGGGCGTAAAGCTCGGGGATGTAGCGGGCGCCGTCGTTGCGGCGGGTGGGCAAGGCAAAGAAGAGTGTCTCTTCAGGGAAGCTGAGCGAACGACTGTCAGTCAGCAGCCAATGGATGGTGGCGGAGGCCGTGCCCAAACGGCGCGCACCAATGATTTCTATAATCTGTTCAATTGTGTACGACATTGTTCCTGTTCATTTTTGAGGTCTAAGTACGGGAATTTTGCGCAAATCTGCGAAATTTTTAACATAGTTTGTTCTAAAAATCTTTTATAGGCTTCGGTTTCGGGGTGCAGGGGGCGATGGCTCAACTGCTTTTGGAGGGCCTTACAGAGGGCTGAAGCCTCTACGGCTTCGGGTGGAAAGAGGTGTTTTTCAACCTGTTGCCAGATGTATTCTAAAGCTATCGGGGCGGGATGCGTAAGGTCGTCGGCATAGAAGCGGTAATCGCGCAATTCGTCGGTCATCACCTCATAAATGGGGAGGTAATGGAGGCGATTGGCAAAGCGGTGGCAAAGGCTCTCGGCGGCCAGCAGCAGAGTGCTCTTGGAGAGCTGGTTGGCGTGTAGGCCGTCGCGCAGATGGCGGATGGGGCTGACGGTGATGAGTACCTGGAGCGACGGGTTGAGGGCGAAGAGCCGCTGCAATGGCGGGGTGAGCGCCTCTACGGCTTCGTACACCGTGATGCGTTGCCGCTGAAAGTAGCGCTCAGGCAGTTTGTGGCAGTTGCCCACCACGGCGCCTGGCCAACGCTGGGCCAGATCACACGAACGAGGCT
>CAMAMO010000082.1 GCA_945836915.1 uncultured Mediterranea sp. | reverse complement strand
CCCACCCGATCCATACCGGCGATTATGGCACCGTCTTTCTGGATAACATCGCCAACATCGCCCCCCTCTTCCGTGGCACTCGTTACGCCCTCTCTGACGAGCAGCTCCAGCTCTTCAGCGAGTTTGTGCGCTCCACCTACCTCAACGTCTTCCGTGGTCGCTACATGGACTTCAGCGTCTGCGGCCGTAGCGTCAGCCGTAAGAAGATTCTCGACCTGGGCGACTATGCCAACCTCTTCAAGAAGATGAAGGAGCTGGATCCCACCCATGCCCAGGAGTACGAGGTGGCCGCCCAACGCTTCGCTACACAGAATCCCACCATCGGCCGCACCGACCGTAACAAAATGTACTGGACCAGCGACTACATGCTCCACAACCGTAAGCGCTACGACATCTCGGTACGTGCCGTCAGCGAGAAAACCTGCCGCTCAGAGAGTGGTAACGGTGAGAACCTCTGGGGTACCTATCTGAGCGAAGGGGCCACCGGTATCCGCGTTAAGGGCGACGAGTATCTCGATATCTTCGCTGTATGGGAGTGGGACAAGATTCCTGGCACCACCCTGCCTGCCGGCGAGGTGGAGAACCACAACGACTGGGGTGTAGCTGGCGTATCAAAGTTTGTCTGCGGTGCCTCTGACGGACTCTACGGCGCCATGGCTTACGCTATGGAAGACTACGGCATGAAGGCTAAGAAGGGCTACTTCCTCTTTGATAACGAGATGGTCTGCCTCGGTGCTGGCATCGAAGCGCCTCAAACAGACAAAGCCCTGCATACTACCATCAACCAGTGCCACCTCTCAGGCGACGTCTATCTGCTGGCCAAGAACTTCAGCAGCGCCAACAAACTCAACCCAGAGAGTCTGGTGGAGCAGAGCTACGAAGGATGGATCTGGCACAACCGCGTGGGTTACTACCTGCCCGAGGCCACAGCTATCCAACTGAAGAACACCACGCAGAAGGGGCGTTGGAGCAAAATCAACTTCAACCAGAGCGGCGACGAGGTGGCTCAACCCATCTTCAACCTCTCCATCCCTCACGGCGCAAAGCCTCAAGAGGCCAGCTACGCCTACATCGTCGTTCCCGGCGTAGCCTCGCCCGTCAGCCTGAAGAGCTACGATGCCAACGCCATCCAAATCGTGAGCAACACCAAGACCCTCCAAGCTGTCTATCACAAAGGGCTCGACGTGGCCGAGGTCATCTTCTACACTCCCGGAGAGATTGAGATTGCTGGTTGCAAACTCACAGCCGATAAACCGGGTGTTCAGGTGGTCAAGAAGCTCTCCACCGGTCAGCCGGAGGTGGTGAAGAACCATGAGTAATCTATCTGTTTGGGGTACATTGTTTAGCTAAAAAATGTTGTAGAAGTTCATTATTCAGATTAATTGTTTATTTTTGCACAAACGAAATTGGCCTTGCCAACCGATTGGTGCGATAGATGAATTATTAACCGATAATATGTAAGGATTATGTTACCTATGAACTTCACAAGATGGATGAACATCCTGATGGGATGTGGTATCCTGTTCTGCTCGACGCTGACTGCTTGCAGCGATGACGATGACCCCGTGGGCCGCATACCCACCCCTACTGAGAACAAGGCCTCGATGATTACCGACCAGGACAAGCTGGCCATGATTTACTCGCTGACCGACCTGGAAGGCAACAAGGGACGTATCTACGAGATGGATTACACTGTAGATTACAAACTGGAAGAGGCCCTTCAAGCCGGTATAAGCAGCACTAACACGTTGACGATGTTTGCCGCAAAGTACCTGATGGATAAACTGCCCTCGTCAAAAAGCCTCCCTAACCTGAGCTTCGACGCCGGCTGTAGCGCCTTTGCCGTGACCGACAGGTCAAACGGCCAGCAACTGATGGGCCGTAACTTCGATTTCAATCACCGCGACCCTGAAACCAAGGAGCGTATCATGATTCCGGTCATCGTGGTTCACACCGCACCGAAGGGTGGTAAGAAATCGGTCTCCTTCGTTGACGGCCAGTTCATCAACTACAAGAGTGGATTCTACACCGACGGCACCTCCGACCTCTCCATGCTCATGGCGCTGCCCTATCTGCTGCTCGACGGCATCAACGAAGATGGTTTCGCCATCTGCGTACTGAAGCTCGACGGCCAATACACGGAGCAGAAGGAGGAGGGCAAGAAGAAAATCTTCACTACCGTAGCCATGCGCATGCTGCTCGATAAGGCCAGCACTGTGAAAGAGGCTACCGAGTTGCTGAAGAACTACAACATGTGCTCGGATAAGGTAGCCGCCAGCTACCACTTCTTCATGGCCGACGCTACGGGCGATTTTGCCATCGTGGAATATACCAATCCAGACACCAGTCAAAACCCCAACAAGATGGAGGTTTTGAAGGGAGAAGAGGCCTATCGGTTTGTCACCAACTTCTACGCCTCGCCCACCATGGCCGATACGGAGCATGGCATTAACCATTCAGAGCATGGCATGAACCGCTACCAGATTTTGAAGGAGAAATTGGAGGCGTGCCAATTCGCCATGAACCAGAAGCAAGGTATGGAGCTGCTTAAAGCGGTAGCTCAAGGACCTGAAAGTAGCACCCTCTCCACCGGCTTTACCCAGTGGTCAGAGATTTTCAACCTCAGCCAAAAGCGGGTAAAGATGTCCATCTTGCGCGAGTTTGACAAGAGTTTCGAGTTTGGCATCGAATAAAAGGGCGTTTATTCTTGAAATAGCCATCCAATAACCGCATAAAAAATCGGGGAGCAGAACCTTAAAAGAGGTCCGCTCCCCGAATGGTTTTATTGGGCTATCTATTGGAATTATAGCCGAAGTTGTGTGCCTACGAATTAGTAGCCGAAGATATCCTTCTGAGTCAGTTCTACCACCTTACCCAGTTTCTTCAGCGAGGCTAAATCGAGGTCTTTCTTATCGCCTAAGATACCGATGTAATAGGTACGGCCCTTTACCTCCTTCTGCTGGTAGTTGATCACATCTTGCAGGGTGGCCTTCTGTACATCCTCATAGAGCTGGATGCGGGGGTCGGCTTTCAGACCCAAATCCTTGGCATCGATGTAGCTCCAGATGATGTTGCTCTTGGTGATGCGGTCGGTGCGGAGGCGAGCTATCATACCCTCCTTAGCTAACTTGAAGGCGGCTTCGCTCTGCGGCATCTCGTTGATGATGTCGTAGAAGGCGTTGATGGCATCCATCATCTTATCGTTCTGTGTGGCGATGAAGCTGTTATAGACATAGTCTTCGTCGAGGTAGTTGGGCTGGCTCATCACAGCGTTGGCTGAATAGGCCAAGCCGCGGCTCTCACGCATCTCCTGGAAGACGATGCTGTTCATACTGCCGCCGAAGTAGTCGTTGTAGATGGCGCGGTCGCTCTCAATGGCAGGGTTGAACTTCTCGCCACGGTCGCTGTACATGCGCATGTAGATTTGCTTGGCGTTGTAGGGAGCGATGAAGATGGTAGTCTCCTTCGGCAGCTGGTTGGCGTATTTTGTCTCAGCAGGCAGAGCCTTAAACTGAGCGGGGAGCTGATGCTCCTTGTTGAGCAGGGCGACGAGGTCAGTCTGAGCCGACGGACCGTAGTAAGCTACGGTGTGCGGATAGTTCATCAGGTCGTGAATCTTATCCACCAGCTGTTGGGGATTCATCGCCTTGAGCTGACTCTCGCTGAGGTCCTCCGTCACGGGGTTCTTCGGCCCATACTGCAGGTAGAAGTTCAGGCGTGAGAAGTTGGCGCTCTGGTTGCTCTTGCGGTCGGTGCGCGACTTGATGATGTCGCTCACCAGGTTATTGTAAGCCTCGGCATTGACCTTGGCACCGGTCAGCACCTTCTCCATCAGGGCGATAGCCTGCGGCATGTTCTCGTTCAAGCCACTCAAACTGAGGTAGCAGCGGCGGTCGCTAACGTGCAGTGAATAGTAGCAAGCCAGGCGATAGAACTCGCTCTTCACCTCCTCAGCGGTCATATCCTCGGTGCCTAAGTAGTCCAGATAACTGTTGGCGTAGCCCAACACCTTATCGTGGTTGGTACCCATTTCGAAGATATACATCAGGGTGAAGAGGTCGTTGGTCTCATTCTTCTTATAAAGAATGGGGAGGTTGCCCTGCATCGTGAGCTGGTCGAGGTCCTTCTCAAAGTCGAGGAATTGCGGCTCGATAGGCGTAACTACGCTCTGCTGAATCTCGGCAAGGAAGGGGCTGAGGGTGTCGCGGTTCATCACGATAGGGGTAATCTGCGGCTTCGAAATCTTCTTCTCGTTGGGGTCCTTGCCCTGCTTCTTATAGATAACGGCCAGGTTGGTATCCTTCAGCCATTGGTTGGCAAAGGCCACCACATCCTCTTTGGTCAGCTTGCTGATGCGCTCCAGTGCGCCCACCTCGTCGGCCCAGTTGCTGCCGTTGACAAACGACTCCACAAACATATCGGCACGCGAGCCGTTCTCCTCCAGCATCTGCATCTGGGAGAGTTTGTACTGGTTGATGATAGACTCCAGCATCTTCTCGTCGAAGTCGCCTTGGCGCAGCTTCTGCAGTTCGCCCAGCATCAGCGCCTTCACCTCGTCCAGCGTCTGACCCTCCTTCGGACGGCCCTGCATCATCAGCGCGCTGTAGTCGCTCATCTCCATGGGGTAGCAGAAGGCGCTGAGTGCCTTTTGCTGCTGAATGATGCCGAGGTCGAACAGACCGGCCTGACCGTTATAGAGGATATTCGATACCACGTTGAGCACCTCAGCCTCACGACTGGCCGCACCGGGGAATCGCCAAGCCAGGGTGATATTCTCCGCCTCAAGGCCCCAGACGGTGCGCTCGATGGGCTGCTCAATCTCTGCCAAGCTCTTGTCCAGCTCGATGCGAGGCAAGTTTTCGTTGGGCTGCATGCCGCCGAAGTACTTGTCAATAATGGCAATCATCTGATCGGGGTCGAAGTCACCGCTCAGGCAGATGGCCATGTTGTTGGGCACGTACCAGGTCTTGTGGTAGTTCTTGATGTTGGTGATAGAGGGGTTCTTCAGGTTCTCCTGCGTACCTAAAACGGTCTGCGTGCCGTAGGGGTGGTTGGGGAAGAGGGCTGTCAGCACCGCCTCATAGACCTTGCGCGGGTCGCGGGTGAGCGACATGTTCTTCTCCTCATAGACCGTCTCCAGCTCGGTGTGGAAGCCGCGAATCACGTTGTTGGCAAAGCGGTCGGCCTGAATCTTGGCCCAGTTCTCCACCTGGTTGCTGGGGATATCTTCGGTGTAGCAGGTCACGTCGAAGCTGGTGTAGGCGTTGGTACCGTCGGCACCGATGGCAGCCATCAGCTTGTCGTATTCGTTGGGGATAGCGTATTTCGAGGCCTCGTAGCTCAGGCTGTCGATGACGTGGTAAATTTGGATGCGCTCCAGGCTGTCGGTGGTGTGGCGATAGACCTCGAACTGCTGCTCGATGGCGTCGAGTAGGGGCTTCTCGGCCTCGTAGTTCATGGTACCGAACTTTTGCGTACCCTTAAACATCAGGTGCTCAAAGTAGTGCGCCAAGCCAGTGGTCTCAGCGGGGTCGTTCTTACCGCCCACACGCACGGCAATGTAGGTCTGAATGCGGGGGGTCTCTTTATTCACGGTCATATAGACCTTCAAGCCATTCTTCAACGTATAGATGCGTGCGTTGAGGGGATCGTTTGGCACGGTGGTGTAGGAGTAATCCTTGCCCGTGCACTGCACCAATGCCAGTATCGTGACTGCGCAAAGGAGGAGCTGCTTAATCATTCGCTTCATAGAAATATGTATTGAAAATTGGGGTTACTGAAATGCAAAAGTAGGGCTTTTCAAGCGATTAACAAATAGTTAATCAAGAAATTTCTGACAAGATGCTAAATTTTTAGCCCAATTATTTCGCTGTTTCGACATGAAGAATTACTTTTGTATGGTTTTTGCATAAATTACCATTTTGATTGACATGATAAACGCATAAATATACAGTAATTATGATTATGGAAAACAAGAACATCAAAGAAACCATCCTCTCCTGGGTCAACATTTTCCTGGGTTGCACCATTATGGGTGCCGGTTTTGTCTTCTTCATCAACCCCTACAACATTGTACCAGGGGGTGTCTATGGTCTGAGTATCGTCTGCCACAACCTCATTCCCTCCATCCAGGTAGGTACTTTTGGCTACATGTTCGACATCCCGCTGATGATCATCTCCGTCCTGTTACTGGGTGGCAAGTTAGGCGGACGCACCATCGCTGCGGCCCTCACTACACCTTTCATCATGAACTTCCTCTCCTGGTTGATCTATCCCAATGAAGAGGCGTTGCAATCGCTCGACCCCACCCAGCTGTTAGGAGGTACGATGGACATGAGCGAACACCTCATGCTCACCACCATCATCGGAGCCGTCATCATCGGCATAGGGCAGGGTATCGTGGTCCGCGCTCAGGCCACGACGGGTGGCACCGACATCATCGCCATGATTATGCAGAAGTACCTCCACATCAAGTTCTCTAATGCTATCCTGATGTGCGATGGCGTGGTGGTCACCTTAGGCCTCTTGGTTATCGGTTTTGGCATCGGTAGCACCGAAGAGGTGGGTCAAGCCTCGTGGCTGCTCTCCTTCTACTCGCTCATCGCCATCTACGTTACCTCACGCGTTTTGGCCCGCGTTATCAACGGCGCCAAGGAGGATAAGATGCTCTTCGTCATCAGCGAGAAACCGCTGCCCGACCTGCATAAGTTCATCCTGGAGGATATGGACCGCACCGCCACCCTCATTAAGAGCAGCGGCCTCTACACCAAGGAGGAGAAGCAGATGCTCTTCCTGGTGGTGAGCAACAAAGAGGTACCCGGTGTGAAGCACACCATCAAGGCGTGCGATCCGCGCGCTTTCGTTATCGTGACCGATGCCTACGACACCTTCGGTGAGGGATGGAAACCGCTGCCCGATAAGGGCGATGTAGAGCCGGAATAACCTCAGAGTTGTCCGCTCTCTACCATCAGGATGATACGCTCTACCAGCTGATCCTCGCCCTCGGCGTCATACTGCTTCTTGAGGCTGGCGCCAAAGAGTGCGGCAAAAGCCTGATAGAAGCCCGCCTTGAAGGGGCCTAAGAAGGCCTTGACCAACTCGTAGCCGGTGGAGTGGGTCTGACGGTCCACTAACTTGATGAGCAACTTGCCTTGGCTGAAGGTGAGCCGCTTCATCACCGGTGTGTATTGCTCCTTGATGCTCTTCTCCACCGCCTTGAGGTGGCGGCTGCGCTCCTTCTCCGTAGGGATGGTTTGCAGCACCTGGTAGGTCTCGATAATGGCTCGTCGCACCTCGTTGGCTATGGGTAGCACCCTCTTTACGTCGCGCACCAGCTTGTTATATTGCCGCTCCTGGCGCTTGTTCTTGAACTTCATCGGCTTGAAGATATAGACCGGAGGCAGCTTGACGTAGGGAATGGTATCGCCCTCATAGAGCGTGGCCGGCGTCAGGAAGAGCCGCTTATCACCCGTCACCGTCTGACCCTTGGCTGGGGGAGTGGTGATTTGCTGGCTATAGAGCGGCCAGGCGAAGGCAACGAGACAAGCCAACAGCAACAGACGGAAGGTAAACGCACACTTCATGTAGAACAACTTTGCTAATTATTAGGCTGCAAAAATAGCGGTTTTTTATCGACTATTCGTAAAAAAGCCCTATTTTTGCCCGGTGAAATCAACTTAATTAAGAAAAGAGTCATGACCGTTATCTATCCTTCGCCGATTTTCGGCCCTATCCACTCCCGCCGCTTGGGGGTTTCATTAGGAATCAACCTGATGCCCGCTGATGGAAAAGTCTGCACATTCGATTGCGTCTATTGCGAGTGCGGCTTCAACGCCGACTTCCGTCCGCATTGCCCTCGGCCTTCACGTGAGGAGGTGCGTAGCGCTCTGGAGGCTCAGTTGCAGCGTATGGCTGCCGAGGGTCCGGCTCCCGACGTGCTTACCTTTGCCGGCAACGGCGAGCCCACAGCCCATCCCCATTTTGCCGAGATTGTCGATGACACCATAGCGCTGCGCAACCACTACTTCCCCCAGGCCAAGGTGAGTGTGTTGAGCAACTCCACCATGATTCACCGCCCCGAGGTGTTCGAGGCCCTGAAGCGTGTGGATAATAACATCCTGAAGCTCGACACCGTCAACCTCGACTATATCCATGCCCTCGACCGCCCCACGGGCCGCTACGAACTGGAGCAGATTATCGAAACGATGAAGCGCTTCGAGGGTCACTGCATCATCCAGACCATGTTCCTGAAGGGCAGCTACAAGGGCCAGGACCTGAACAATACCACGTCCGCGTTTGTCCAGCCCTGGTTAGAGGTAGTCAAGTCCATCGCCCCCAGTCAGGTGATGATCTACACCATCGACCGCGAAACCCCTGCACACGAGCTGCAGAAGGCTACCCACGAAGAACTGGATGCCATAGCCGAGCAGATCAAGGCAGAGGGAATCAACGTCTCGGTGTCATACTGATACCCGTCCAATACACAGCAAGAAAAGCCAATGTGCCAACAGAAATCGTATGGCTTTTTGAATGGCGTCTAGTGAATCAGCATGGTTTTGAAAAAACCGTCAACTGTTTCAGCGTAACACCTTTTCCGTATCGATTCTCAATCGCTTCACCTTTTCCGTATCGGTTCTCGATCGATGTTCGATAGATCTCCGTTCGTTCTCCGTTACTTCTTCGTTCGTCCTTCGTTCCATCTCCGTTCGGTTTCCGTTCCAGAAGCGGAATGTAACGGACAGGTAACGGAGCCTGAACAAACCAAAAAACAAGTCAAAGCGATTAATCAACCC
>CAMAMO010000081.1 GCA_945836915.1 uncultured Mediterranea sp. | reverse complement strand
CTGAGGAGTTCAGCAACCGCGAGATTTACTACAGCAACGAAGAACGATAACCCCTTGTAGAGAGAAGCATGAAAAGAGATTCATTATGGAGAAAGATAGACTGGCTGACTATCGGCATCTACTTGATGCTGGTGGTGTTTGGTTGGTTCAGCGTCTGTGGCGCCAGCTATCAGTTTGGCGACACCGACTTGCTGGACTTCTCCACCCGTGCCGGTAAGCAATTTGTCTGGATTATCTGCTCCTTCGGCCTCGGTTTTATGTTGCTGATGCTTGAGAGGGACCTTTATGAGATTTTTGCCTACTTCATCTACCTGCTGCTGATGATTCTGCTGGTGGTCACCATCTTTATCGCCCCTGATACCAAGGGGTCGCGCTCGTGGCTGATACTGGGTCCGGTAAGCTTGCAGCCAGCGGAGTTCGCTAAGTTTGCTACGGCGTTAGCCTTGGCCAAGTTTATGGGGGCTTATAACTTCGTGCTTCACACGCCGCGTAATGCATTGGCCATTCTGGGGCTGATTTTCTTGCCCTTGTTGCTCATCATCATGCAGCGCGAAACGGGGTCGGCCCTGGTCTATTTCTCCTTCTTCCTCATGCTCTACCGCGAGGGGATGCCGGGGGTTATTCTCTTCTCGGGGATTTCGGCGGTGCTCTATTTTGTGGTGGGCATCCGTTACAGCGAGGTGATGTTGCCCGATGGACTGACACCGGTGGGACAATATGCGGTGCTGGCCATCATACCGATTTTTGCAGCCTGTATGGTGTGGATCTATCAGCACGTCTGGCTCCTGGCAAAGCGTATTCTGGGGCTGACGTTTATCACTTTGGCGTTGGCCTATGCCGTGAACCGCTGGATATTTCCCTTCAATATGGTTTGGGTAGAGTGGGGAATTTGCGGGGTGGTAGGGATCTACCTCTGCTACCTGGCAGCACGTGAGCGTCACCTCAGCTACTTGCTCATCACCCTCTTCATGGCGGGGTCAGTAGGCTTTCTCTACTCGTGCGACCACTTCTTCAACGAGGTGCTCGAGCCGCATCAGCAGGTGCGCATCAAGGTGGTGCTGGGTATGGAGGAGGATTTGGCCGGTGCCGGATACAACGTCAACCAGTCGAAGATAGCCATCGGTTCTGGCGGTTTTTTGGGTAAGGGTTTTCTGAACGGCACACAGACCAAGTTGAAGTATGTACCGGAGCAAGATACCGATTTCATCTTCTGCACCGTGGGCGAAGAGGAGGGCTTTGTAGGTGCCGCTACGGTGCTGTTGCTTTTTTTAACGTTGATATGGCGGTTGATTTACGTAGCCGAGCGGCAGTCAACAGTCTTTGGCCGGGTGTATGGGTATAGTGTGTTGGGGATATTCCTCTTTCACCTATTTATAAATATAGGTATGGTGCTTGGGTTGACGCCTGTGATTGGCATCCCGTTGCCCTTCTTTAGCTACGGAGGCTCATCACTCTGGGGCTTCACCATCCTGCTCTTTATCTTTTTAAGGATTGATGCTGGGAGGTAACTACAGACCCCTCTAACTCCCCTTAAAGGCGAGAACCTTTATCCTGTAGAGCGAACTTTTTTACAAGCCTCCCCCTTTAAAGGGGAGAGGAAGATTCTAAAATTGTATATATGAAAATATTGGTAGGAATGAGCGGTGGCATTGATAGTACGGCCACCTGTTTGATGCTTCGGGAGATGGGCTATGAGGTGATTGGCCTAACGATGTGGGTCTGGGGGGAGGAACCTCTGGAGGCACGTCGGCTGGCTGAGAGACTCGGTATCGCTCACTATTTGGTTGATGAACGCGAGGCCTTCCGTAGGGAGGTGGTGCAAAACTTCATCGACGAATACCTCTGTGGCCGTACACCGAACCCCTGTGTGATGTGTAATCCGCTTTTCAAGTTCCGCATTCTCCGTGAATGGGCCGACCGACTGGGGTGCGAGCTGATGGCTACGGGCCACTATATCTCCTTGGAGCATCGCGACGGCAAATACTATGTTGTGACTGGCGACGACCATCTCAAGGACCAGTCCTACTTCCTCTGGCGCCTGCCGCAAGAGGTGCTGCGGCGTTGCCTCTTCCCCTTGGGTCACTACACCAAACAGCAAGTGCGCCAATACCTGCGCGACCACGGACTGACCGTTAAGGCCGAGGAGGGGGAGAGCATGGAGGTCTGCTTCATCCAAGGCGACTACCGCGACTTCTTGCGGCAGCAATGCCCCGACTTGGAGCAACGCATCGGGCCGGGGTGGTTTGTCAACAGTGAGGGGATGAAGCTGGGCGAGCATCAAGGCTTCCCCTTCTACACCATCGGACAGCGTAGAGGACTGGGCATCGCACTGGGTAAGCCCGCCTTCGTACTCCGCATCAATCCGCAGAAAAATACGGTGATGCTGGGCGATGCCGAGCAACTCCGGGCCGACTACATGCTGATAGAGCAGCTCCAATTGGTGGATGAGGCGGAGGTGATGCAGGCCAGCAATCAAAGTGCACACGATGGGGAGGGAGGACTCTCCGTCAGAATACGCTACCGCAGCAAGCCCATCCCTTGTCAGCTCATCAAGGCCGACGATGGGCAGACGCTGGTGCGCTTCCTTGCCGAAGCCTCGGCCATTACACCCGGACAATCGGCCGTTTTCTACATCGGTCAGCGTCTGGTGGGTGGGGCCTATATCGCCTCTCAACGGGGTCTAGGCCTCTATCTCAGCCAACTTCAAGCTATCACGAATGGCTAAAGCGCATGATTTTAACGATAAGAACCCATGAATGAGTTAACAGACTGATTCATGAATAAACGAACAGACAATAACCCATGAATAAACGAACAGACCAACCTATGAATAAGGTGAGACAGATTATCCTTTCATTCTGCCTTGTTTGGCTTACCTCCTTTTCGGCGGTGGGTACACTTATGGCTCGCCATACCCTACTACAGACCGATACCCTACGGGCATATAGGTACCGGTTGACTTTTACCGATAAACAGGCAACGACCTACAGTTTGAATCACCCCGAGGCTTTCCTCTCCGCCAAGGCGCTGGAACGGAGGAGCCGTCAGGGCTTGCAGGTAGATTCAACTGATTTACCTCTCTGCAACAGCTATGTGGAGGCGATAACCCAACTGGGTGTCAAGCCGGTAGCCCGAGGAAAGTGGGAGAACTTCCTTACCGTGGCCTGCACGGACACCCTCTGGCTGGCTCAGGCCCGCCGGTTGCCCTTTGTGAAAAGGGTGGAGTGCGTCTGGATGACCCCGCCGTTTCTGGAGGAGGCAACCACCGAACGTGACCCCATCGACGAGCAGTGGACCCACTATCCCGATACCCTCTATGGGGCGGCTTGGCGGCAAATTGAGATGCTGCGTGGCGACAGCCTCCATGCAGCGGGCTTCCGTGGGGAGGGCATGACCATCGCGGTGATTGATGCCGGCTTTCATAATGCCGACCGGATGAAGCTGATGAAGAAGGTGCACATTCTGGGTGTTCGCGACTTTGTCAACCCTGGCGGCACCCCCTTTGGCGAGGGAGCTCATGGCCTCTCGGTCCTCTCTTGCATGGCCACTAACCGGCCGGAGGTGATGGTGGGTACCGCTCCTGAGGCCTCTTACTGGTTGCTACGTAGCGAGGATGAGGCCAGCGAACAACTGGTGGAGCAGGACTACTGGGCCGCGGCGGTGGAGTTTGCCGATAGCGTAGGGGTGGATGTGGTCAATACCTCATTAGGTTACTACACCTTTGACAACCCTACATGGAACTATGCCTACCGCCACCTCAACGGCAGCTACGCCCTGATGTCGCGCCAAGCCTCGCGCATGGCCACCAAAGGGATGGTGCTGGTCTGCAGTGCCGGTAACTCCGGAGCCGGACGGTGGAAGAAGATCACTCCGCCGGCCGATGCCTTCGAGGTGCTGACCGTGGGAGCGGTGGATAAGGAGGCCGAACTGGCCAACTTCTCCTCAGTAGGTCACACGGCTGATGGCCGCATCAAGCCGGACGTGGTGGCGCTGGGTGAGCACACCGCCATCCTTCGAGCTAACGGAAGCCCTGGAAGGGGTAACGGTACCTCCTATTCCGCGCCGGTGGTTTGTGGATTGGTGGCCTGCCTTTGGCAAGCTCTGCCTCAACTCACCGTAGGCCAGCTGCTCGACCTGGTGAGGCAGTCTGGAGACCGAGCAAGCTACCCCGATAACATCTACGGCTATGGCCTCCCCAACTTCTGGAGAGCCTATCAGCAGGGCTGCCTCTTATACAGCAAACCAAATACCCATCAATCAACGCCAGATAGTGAACCGCTTACTCATTAATCCAAGCTTAAAAGCCCTCTAATCAGTCATGAAGAGAACAGATAACCAGCCCCTCTCACTCTTTGCCCTCAACCGCTTAGTGCGCCTCATGGTGGAACGCCAACTGAGCGACACCTACTGGGTGCAAGCTGAGCTGAGCGAGGTGCGCGTGAACAGCTCTGGCCACTGCTACGTGGAGTTTGTAGAGCGCGATGAGGCACGCGGCACCCTCCTGGCCAAGGCACGCGGCACCATTTGGAGTAACGTCTATTGCCTCTTGGCCCCCTATTTCCAGAAGGTCACTGGTCGTCCCTTTGCCGCTGGTTTGCGGGTGCAGGTGCTCGTCACCATCCAGTTTCATGAACTTTATGGTTACTCCCTCATCATTCAGGATATCGACCCTACCTACACTATCGGCGACATGATGCGTCAGCGGCAGCTTATCCTGCACCAACTGGAGGAGGAGGGGGTGATTAACCTCAACAAAGAGCTCCTCATGCCCCAACTGCCTCAGCGTGTTGCCGTCATCACCTCGGCCACCGCAGCCGGCTATGGCGACTTCATGAATCAACTGCAGAACAACAGCGGTGGCTACTACTTCCACTGCGAACTCTTCCCAGCCGTGATGCAAGGGGAGCAGGTGGAGGAGAGCGTTATGCAGGCTCTGGATGCCATCATGGCCCGGGTGGAGGCGTTTGATGTGGTGGTCATCATTCGTGGCGGCGGTGCGGTGAGCGACTTGAGCGGATTTGACACCTATCTGCTCGCCTCGGCCTGTGCGCAGTTTCCTCTGCCCATCATCACCGGTATCGGCCATGAGCGCGACGACACCATTCTGGACCTCATCGCCCATACTCGCGTCAAGACGCCTACCGCTGCGGCACAGTTCCTCATCGGCTGCATGGATCAAGCTTACGACCAGATGATGGAGCTTTCACAACGGCTCAACCAGGGTGTTGATCATCTGCTCGATGCCGAGCGGTTGCGCTTGGAGGGCTTGCAACACCGCATCCCTCAGCTGCTCTATCAGCGGATGAACCAGAGTCGCCAGCAACTCCACACCTTGAGTGAACGGCTTCACTATGTGGTCAGTCAGCGGCAGAGTGCCGAAAGCCATCGCCTGGCTCTGCTGAAACAGCGCATCCACGACGCCTCGCCTGAGCGGCTTCTCGCTTTAGGTTACACCCTCACCCTCCACGAGGAACGCTATATCAAAGAGGCTACCCAGCTGGCCGAGGGTGCCGAGATAGAGACCCGCTTCCGCAACGGCATCGTGCGTTCCGTCATTACCCGAATCGAATTAGAAACCCCATCAAAATAAGAACCATTATGACCTACAGTCAAGCTATCAAACGTCTGGAAGAGATTGTCAAACTCATCGAAAGTAACCAGATAGAAATCGACCAATTGGCCGAAAAAATCAAGGAAGCCAACCAAATTATTGCCTATTGCACCGATAAATTGACTAAAGCAGACCAAGAAATAGAAAAATTGTGGGCAAATAGGCTGAAATCTGAAGAATAAAGCCTATTTTTGTGCTGAATTTACGCATTTTAGTCACAACAATAAAATTATAATAGAGAACAGCTATGAAAGAACTTGATTGGGCTAATCTGCCTTTTGGATACATCAAGACAGATTACAATGTACGCATCTACTACCGCCAGGGCGCATGGGGGGAGACTGAGGTATGTAGTGAAGAGACTATCCCCATGCACATGGCAGCCACCTGTCTGCACTATGGCCAAGAGGCCTTCGAGGGCTTGAAAGCCTTCCGCTGCAAGGATGGCAAGATTCGCATCTTCCGTCTGGAGGAGAACGCAGCCCGTCTGCAATCTACTTGCCGCGGCATCCTGATGCCTGAACTGCCTACCGAACGCTTCCGCGAAGCGGTGCTCAAGGTGGTGAAACTTAACGAACGCTTTATCCCCCCTTACGAGTCGGGGGCTTCACTCTACATCCGTCCGCTGCTGATTGGTACCGGTGCCCAGGTGGGTGTTCATCCGGCCAATGAGTACCTCTTCCTCATCTTTGTAACTCCCGTAGGTCCCTACTTCAAGGGTGGTTTCGCCACCAATCCCTACGTCATCATCCGCGAATTCGACCGCTCCGCTCCGCTCGGTACCGGTATCTATAAGGTGGGTGGTAACTACGCTGCCAGCCTCTTGGCCAACAAGAAGGCGCACGACATGGGCTATGCCTGCGAGTTCTATCTCGACGCTAAAGAGAAGAAGTACATTGACGAGGCTGGTGCGGCCAACTTCTTCGGTATCAAGGACAACACCTACGTGACTCCGCTATCAACCTCTATTCTCCCCTCCATCACCAACAAGAGTTTGATGCAGTTGGCTGAGGATATGGGTATGAAGGTAGAGCGCCGGCCTATCCCTGAAGAGGAACTGGCTACCTTCGAAGAGGCTGGAGCCTGCGGTACCGCCGCTGTAATTAGCCCGATTGAGCGTATCGACGATGTGGAGAACGGAAAGAGCTACGTCATCTCAAAGGATGGCAAGCCCGGCCCCATCAGCGCTAAGCTCTATCAGAAACTGCGTGGCATTCAGTACGGCGAGGAGCCCGATGTTCATGGATGGGTTACCGTATTAGAGTAAAACAGCTATGGCAGAAAACCGTCCTCTGATATTGATTTCAAATGACGATGGCGTCATCTCCAAGGGCATCAGCGAACTGATTAAGGCGCTGAGGCCCTTGGGCGACCTCGTTGTCGTAGCCCCCGATAGACCCCGTTCGGGTGCCTCTTGCGCCATGACCGTGACCGAGCCGATTCACTATCAACTGGTGCGTCAGGAGCCGGGACTGCTGGTCTATAAATGCTCAGGCACCCCGACTGACTGCGTCAAGCTGGCTTTCCATACCATTTGCGAGCGTCGTCCCGACTTAGTGGTGGGAGGTATCAACCATGGCGACAACTCCGCTGTCAACGTCCACTACTCAGGCACCATGGGTGTCGTGATTGAGGGGTGCTTGAAGGGGGTTCCCTCCATTGGCTTCTCCCTCTGCGACCACGACCCCAACGCCGACTTCACCGCCGCCTTACCCTATGTGCGCCGGATTGCCGCCACCATCTTGGAGCGTGGATTGCCCGCCCTGACCTGCCTCAACGTCAACTTCCCTGTAGGCGCCCTCAAAGGGTTGCGCCTCTGCCAGCAGACCAAAGGACAGTGGACCAACGAGTGGGAGAACTTTGCCCATCGTGGCGATGCCAACTACTTTTGGCTTACTGGTCAGTTCGAGAACCAGGAACCCGACAACCAGTTGTGCGACCATTGGGCGCTCGACAACGGCTATGTGGCAGTGACCCCCGTTACGGTCGATGTCACCGCCTATCCGCTGATAGAGAGCCTCAGCTTCATGGCTGACCCCTCTTTTTTAACTGAAGATTAACCCCTCTGCAAGTAGAGACCATTCCACTGATACGACCTATGCGATACTACCTGATAGTCGGTGAGGCCTCTGGCGACCTCCACGCTTCCGAGCTGATGAAGCAGCTGGCTGCCATTGACCCCGAAGCCACCTTCCGATTCTTTGGTGGCGATTTAATGCAGGCGCAGGGTGGTGAGTGCGTGATGCACTACAAATCCCTGGCCTATATGGGATTCATTCCCGTATTGCTCCATTTGGGTACTATCCTCGGTGGATTGCGTCGCTGCAAGCGGGATATCCTGGCTTGGAAACCCGATATGGTCATCTTGGTTGACTACCCCGGTTTCAACCTGAAGATAGCCCACTTTGTCCGCAGCCATACGCAGATTCCCGTCTGCTACTACATCTCCCCCAAGATCTGGGCCTGGAAAGAGTATCGTATCAAGAACATCCGTCGGGATGTGGATCTGCTCCTCTCCATCCTCCCCTTCGAGAAGCCCTTCTTCGAGGAGAAGCATCACTATCCCATCACCTATGTGGGGAATCCCACCATGGACGAGGTGACCGCCTTCAAAGAGAACTATCGCGAGAGTCGCGAGGACTTTTTCCACCGTATGGGGCTGGAAGATAAGCCCACCATCGCCCTCTTGGCTGGCAGTCGCAAGCAGGAGGTTAAGGATAACCTCCCCCTGATGCTCGAGGCGGTCGATGCCTTTGTCTATCATCAGGGCTACCAAGCGGTAGTAGCTTGTGCTCCTGGTATTGAGCATAGTTTCTACGAGTCGATTGTGAAAGACTATCCAGTCCAGCTGGTGCATGGATCCACCTATCCGCTACTCGCTCATTCCATGACCGCCATGGTGACCAGCGGCACGGCCACGCTGGAAACGGCGCTCTTCGGTGTGCCTCAGGTGGTTTGTTACTACACCCCCTGCGGCTGGTTAGTTAGCTGGCTTAGGCGCCATCTGCTCCGTGTGCCCTTTATCTCCTTGGTCAATCTGATTGCCGGGTATAAGGTGGTCTCGGAGTTGGTGGCTCATAGTATGAAGCTCTCCTTCCTCTGTTTCGAGCTCCAGCGTCTGCTCAATAGCGATTCCCATCGCCAGAAAATTCAGGAAGGCTACGCAGAGGTAGTCCGCCGTTTAGGTCCAGCCGGCTGTCCCCGCCACGCCGCCGAGGCCATCGTCCAGTGGCTAAAGAGGTAAAATAGTCCGCCTCTCGTTCTCCGTTACTGGAGGAAATGGATGTTCCGACGAACGTGGCAGGGTGTCACAGCATAACGTGCCTTATTACTTGTTATTCGTTATGGTAAACATGTCAAAGAGCGCTTGGGCTGTGAGGCTCATCCACCCCTCCTCCGCTGTAGATCTAATCCATCTCTAAT
>CAMAMO010000080.1 GCA_945836915.1 uncultured Mediterranea sp. | reverse complement strand
GATGAGTCAGTGGATGGGAGAAGCAGAAGCGGGCGCCCTGTGTGTAGCTGGAATCAATCCAAATCTTACCACCTATTTCATCCACGATGAGTTGGCAGATAGAGAGTCCCAAGCCGCTACCGCTAACCTGTTCGTGCATCTTTTCAAAGCGGGTGAAGATCTTCGGTTGCTGCTCCAGGGGGATGCCGCAACCCGTATCGGTTACGCAGAATTGCGCGGTGTGTTCATCGCTAAGGGTCAGGCTGAGGGTGATAGAGCCCTCGCTGGTGAACTTCGTGGCGTTGATGAGCAGGTTGATGAGGAGTTGCTGCAAGCGAGCGGGGTCGGTAGTCAGCTCCAACTTATCCAAATCGCAGTCAAAGCGGACTTCAGCTGCTGTCTGTTTGATGCAGTTCACGGTTTCAATGACCTTGCGACAGATAGTGACGGCATCTGTCTGCTGATAGGTGAAGTGGATATGCCCCTTCTCCAGTGTGGAGAGATCGACCACGTCGTCAATCAGCTTGATGAGCAGCTCTGAATTCTGATGGATAATCTCGTTGCATTGCCGGCGAGTCTCGTCATCGATGTTTTTATCGATTAGGATTGTAGAGAAACCGCTCAAGGCATTGAGTGGCGTTCGTATCTCATGACTCATGTTAGAGAGGAAGAGGTTCTTGGTATAGATGGAGTGCTCCGCCTGTACCAAGGCCTCGTGTAACTCCTTCTCTGATTGACGCAGATGGCGCATTTTTCGAATCAGCATGTAGATGCTGACCCCGATGACTAGGAGGAGCAACGTAAATCCACCTACGTGATAGCGGAGTAACTGGCGTTCGTTTTGCTCAGCTTGTAGCGTGAGTGAGTTGACCTCGTGGAGGGTAGTTTGCAGGTTAATCTGGGCAATGCGACTCTGAGGGCTGGTCAGACTGGCCTGCTCAATATCTTTGCGATATTGGTCGCAAACCTCCCGGTCTCTGTCATCAACCGTGGCAGAGAAGAGCCAAAGAGGCCATAAAGCCAGAAACAGAAGTAGTCTAAATCGCATTCTATTATATATAGTGTACTAAACTCTCATCCACTTGTCAACTCGTCAACTTGTTAATTCGCCAACTTGTTAACTCCTCCACTTAGCATTGCAAAGCCTGTTCGATATCGGCAATGATATCGTTAGCGTTTTCTATACCTACAGAGAAGCGAATGAGGTCGGGGCGTACGCCGGCGGCCAGAAGTTGCTCATCCGTCAGTTGGCGGTGGGTATGGCTGGCGGGGTGGAGTACGCAGGTGCGGGCATCGGCCACGTGGGTTACGATGGCTGCTAACTTCAACGAATCCATGAACTTAATCGCGACATCGCGACCGCCCTTCAAGCCGAAGGTTACAACGCCACACGAGCCGTTTGGCATGTACTTTTGGGCTAAAGCGTGGTATTTGTCGCCAGGCAGGCCGCTGTAGTTCACCCAGGCTACCTTGTCGTTTGTCGATAAGTATTCAGCTACGGCCTGTGCGTTCTTGCAGTGCTGCGGCATACGCAGGTGGAGCGTCTCCAGTCCCAGGTTGAGCAGGAAGGCGTTTTGCGGGCTCTGAATGCTACCTAAGTCACGCATCAGCTGAGCCGTAGCCTTGGTCATGTAGGCCATTTTGCCGAAAGCTTCGGTATAGGTCAGGCCGTGGTAGCTCTCGTCTGGCTGACAGAGGCCGGGGAATTTATCGGGGTATTTGGTCCAGTCGAAGTTGCCGCTATCCACTACCGCACCGCCTACGCTGGTGGCGTGGCCATCCATATACTTCGTGGTGGAGTGGGTTACGATATCAGCTCCCCATTCAAAGGGGCGGCAGTTGATGGGTGTGGGGAAGGTGTTATCTACAATCAGGGGCACACCCTGACTGTGAGCGATACGGGCGAACTTCTCGATATCGAGCACCTCGAGGGTGGGGTTGGAGATGGTTTCACCGAATAGGCACTTCGTATTGGGGCGAAAGGCAGCGATAATCTCCTCGTCGGAGGCGTCGGGGTTGACGAAGGTGACCTCAATGCCTAATTTCTTCATGGTGACGCCGAAGAGGTTGTAGGTGCCGCCATAGATGCATGAGGAGCTGACAAAGTGGTCACCAGCTTGGCAGATGTTGAATACGGCGTAGAAATTGGCCGCCTGGCCGCTGCTGGTCAGCATGGCCCCTACACCACCCTCCAGGGCAGCAATCTTGGCTGCCACGGCATCGTTGGTGGGGTTTTGCAGACGGGTATAGAAATAGCCGTTATCCTCCAGGTCGAAGAGGCGGGCCATCTGTTCGCTGGTTTCATATTTAAAGGTTGTGCTCTGGTAAATGGGCAGAACGCGAGGTTCTCCTTTCTTAGGATTCCAACCGGCTTGTACGCAGAGAGTTTCTTGATTCATCTTTTTCATTGTCGTTATGCTGTTTTTTTTCTTGTTATTTATTCCTTATTTAACTTCTTGTTTGTCTCTTTTTGAAGATTACGGTGATAAGCTGACGATGGAAGTCCACCTCATAGCTGCCGTGGAAGTATTCCACGGTCAACCGGTTGATGCTGTGCCTCAGGGCGCTTTCCTGATTCTCACGGTTGGCATCGGCCAGCGGACTCCCTTCCACCATGAGCATCAGCGTTTGGCCGTCGCTCAGTAGAGTGGCCTTTACCGTTTCATGCTCAGGATGAGTTGTGGTTACTGTGCCTGCCAGGAGGCTGGTAAAGACCTGCATCAGTCGGCCTGTATCGGCATAGATTGGCCAGCTGTCGCACTGCAAATCCAAATCCACGCTGACTTGAGGCGTGTTCATCGTTACGCTTCCTGCTGCATCACGGATTAGTTGCACTAAATCGTATTCCACTATCTGCCATTTGGTCATGTTTGCCTCCAGGCGCGAGAGGTCGAGTACGCTGTTTACCAGGAACATCAGTTGCTCCGTGTTGAAGCGTACAATCTCGCCATACTCCAGCCGCTCCTCATCAGTCAGTGTCTCTTCTGAAGAGAGCAGTTGCGAGAAACCCACCACGCTGTGCAGAGGCACGCGAATGGCATGGCTCATCGTAGCCAAGAAACGGCGTTTCTGCTCGCTGGCTCTTTGGGTTGTTCTAACCGCACGGGCTGTGCACTCTGTGTGCATACGCAGTTCCTTATTCAAGTGATTGTTGCGTCGCCACAGCAGGTAGATCAGGAGGATAATCAGCAGAACGATGCCCACCACAGCCCAGCGAACGCGTTGTTGGGCCTCAGCCTCTTCCAACTCCAGACGATCCATTGCGAACATCTCCTTAATCTCCACCATCTGGAGGTCAGAGATGGCTTGATTGAGTGAGTCGCGCAGCTGTTTGGATTGGCGATAGAGTGGGAGGGCTTTGTCGTAGTCGCCCATGGTGTAGTAGATGTCGCCTAAGCGTTGTAGGTGGAAAATCAGGTCGTCTGCCTGCATGCCGTTCTCTTCAATCACCTTCTGCGCAGAGTCGTTATAGGCTATGGCTTGATCAAACTGCTTCATGGCCAGATAGTAGTCGCAAAACGCTTCGAAGTAGTACTTGTCATAGGTGTTCACCGTCATCATTCGGTGATATTTCTGAACCTGTAGCAGACTCTCTTTCGCTTTTTTCAGTTCACCCATTCTGGCGTAGCTGCTCATGTTATAGGCCTCAATCAACATCCGTGTGTTGCCGAGGAGACTCTCATAGTTGGGGTTGGCCTTTACGAACTGATTGATCAAGTCATGAACCTTCTGTGTATAGATTAAGACCTCAGGGAAATGGTTCGTGTAATAGAGGTAGTCAATCAGTTGGAGCAGCACGTTAAGGTTCAGATAGGGATTGTTGCTTTTGGATGAGATTTCGTACGCCTTCAGATACATCTCGCGCACCTCTTTCCAGCGCTTGCTCCCTTGATAAGCCATACCCATGCAGAGGTAGGCTTGACTTAATCCGCTCTCATTACCCAGCCGTTCAGCCTCTTTGGCCATGTCGCGGGCCTCTTCCAGGGCAAATTCAAAGCTGTTGGTGAAGATGTAGGCATTGGTGAGTATCTTTTTCAGTTCGAAATAGTATTTCCAGAGTTGGTGCTTCTTGGCCAGAGGGAGGCCGATGGAGCTCCAGTGGCGTATGCTATCCAGACCGTTTTCATTGTCGCTGAAGGAGTAGTGGTTGGAACTGATATAGGTGGCGGCGGTCACAATCATCGTGTCGTTCTGTTGCTGCACCGCTTCGGTGTAGAGCTGGCGCGAGTAGGTAATACCTTGGGACATCTGCTGGGTCAGCTGCACCAATTCAGCCAATAGAGCCAGTCGCTCGCGACCGCGGGGCATGGATGCAATCTGGCTGTAGATACTATCTATTTCGCTCTGATTCTGAGCGTGGAGGGGGAGGCAGAGGGCGACGAGCGCCAGAAGAAGAGTCAGATGTCGTTTCATAGGGCGCTCTCCTTTCCTTTTTTAGTCATGCTGTTCTCCTGGGCTTTGTCGGCACCAGTGGTGCTACAGGTATCGTTCTCCGCTGTGGGGAGCGGATGAGTGAAGCAGAAGCGGGTACCGGTGTGATAGTCGGGGTCAATCCATATCTTACCGCCAAAGTGCTCGATAATCAGTCGGCAGATGGAGAGGCCCAGACCGGTGCCTTGGGCCTTTTCGTTGAGTTTCTCAAAGCGGTTGAACACCTTTTCGCGTTGTTCTGGGGCGATACCGCAGCCCGTATCGGTCACGGCAAAATGGGCCATACCGTCTATCACCTCCAGCGTCAGGGTGATGCTGCCCGAGGAGGTGAACTTGGTGGCATTAATCAGTAGGTTGATGAGAAGCTGCTGCAAGCGGGCCTCGTCGGTATAGAGGGGCAGTTGGTTTAGTGAACTTTCAAAGCGCACCTCGGCGGCTGTCTGCTTGATACGCTCTACGGTATCTACCACTTTTCGGCAGATTGACACCACCTCTTGCGTGGAAAAGCGGAACTGCAATAACCCTTTCTCCAGATTGGAGAGATCCACCACATCGTCAATCAACTTGACCAGCAGGTCAGAGTTCTGCTGGATAATCTCGTTGCATTGCTGGCGGGTATCTGCGTCGATGTTGCTGTCTGTCAAGATGGTAGAGAACCCGCTGAGTGCATTGAGCGGTGTACGGATTTCGTGGCTCATGTTTGAGAGGAAGAGGTTCATGGTGTAGGTGGAGTTTATCGCCTCGTTTTGAGCCTTTTCTAATCGCACCTGAGCTGCCTTCAATTGACGGTTCTTGCGGTTTAGGTTGTAGGTACCTACGCCCACCAGTGCCAGCACGGCCATTGAGCCTATCGCCAAATAGAGCACCAAGCTGGCTCGGCGCTTCTGGGTCTTTAGCGTCAACTCATTGACTTCATAACGAGCTCGTTGCAGGTTGACTTGCGCCACGTAGCTCTGAGCGCTGATCGAGTCACGCATCTGGTAGAGCAGTCGCAGCGAATCGCAAGCCGATTGGCTATCCTCTGCCTTTACGGCCAAGGTGCCTATCAGCATCAGCAGCGAAACCAGCAAATAGCGTAAACCTCTCATCATGTTAGTACTCAATTAATGCATTTTAGTGTCGAAACGTGCATGCGCACAATTCCAACTTGCAAATGTAGCAACAAACGGTTGAACCACAAAGCGAAAATCGATTTTTTTTCAATTCTGCTGGGTATATCGTTTGCGCTTGCAACTAATCGGTAACATTATGCAAATATTTGAACGTTGAACCGTTTGCCGTGGTCTGCTTCAGCTATCGGCATAGCTTTATCTTTTCGCACTAAAAATTGAACTATTGACTGAAATATAGCGCTAAAGGGCTGTTCTTTCAAGGCTTTTCCTCTAAGGTAGGTCTAAGGTTGGTCCCAAGTCCCTCCCAAGTCACTCTAATCCTTCTCTAATTCCCGATTAGAGAATCGTTAGAGAATGATTAGAGAAAGATTAGAGATTGATTAGAGCTTTGGCGGATTAAGAGCTGATTTTTTTATTGATAAGGTTTTGTTCCTTAGCTTGTTTGGTGAAAAATCAGTCAAATGTTTCAAAAATCGGTCAAACGTTTAAAATTTCGTTCAATAGGAAAATTCTGGGCCTGTTTTTGGGTATTTAATAACCTGTTTATTGCTATTTTTGCAAAGGGAGTCAACCCTTTTTCACATTGATTATTCTTGATGAGACAACGATATGTATGGAAGACCTAATGTTAACAATCGAGGCATTTGCCCACTATATGAGGGGAGCGGTGACGCTCTTCTTCTTCTTTTGGTGCTTCGCTCGTCCTTCGTCGTTCCTTCGCTCGTCCTTCGTCGCTGCTCCGCTTAGGAGGCCTTCCAAACAAAGAACCGACGAAGTATCTTTGCGTCCATTCCGCGACGATTCCCTTAGGATTCCCTTACCATCCTCTTAGTCATTGTGGAGGATGCTAAGAGGATGGTAAGGGAAACATTGTAGGATGAGGGCTGAAAGATAACAAAGGACGAGTGATGATGAAGGATGAAAGATAACGAAAGAATCGCTCTGCCGGGTGTACGTCGATTCTCCGTCTGATGGAAATTTTATGAAATATGCGTTTTTTTCTGTTAGTCTGTCAGTTTTACGCCCTATCTAACAGGAATACAGTGGGCTAAGTGGCTGACAGTATGGCTTAGACTGTCAGCCATACTGTCAGCTGCTTATCTAATTGTAAATTAAGCCGTTGCATTCGATTTTAGGCGAAAACTGACAGACTGACAGTATTTTTGCAATTTTTAAAAAATCCTATTTGATGATGTTAGCTTCCATACCTTTTCCGATGAAGAGATATATGCTAAATCCCCCAGATTTATCGGATGAGCCGTTAGCTGTTGCCAGTTTCGCTTCGGAGGGGATGGCCGTGTGATAGTGGAGACACCGGTGACAGTTGTGACAGATAAAATATTCCTCTCCCTTTGTTTACACCCTATGCGAAGTTTTTGTATTTTTGCGCCGTTTTGCTTATGATGGAACCATTAATGGCGTATGATGATGAAGAAATTGAGTAAAAATGCATTGATTGGCTATCCGGCAGGGATTATTACCGGTGTGACTTATGGATTGAATCCGCTGTTTGGCGTACCGCTGATGAGGGAGGGGGCCTCGATTGAGTCGATTCTCTTCTTCCGCTACCTCTTTGCCGTGTTGCTGCTGGGGCTGTTTCTGGTGTGCAGAAAGCAGTCGTTTGCCATCACGTGGCGGCAAGCGGGGGTGCTGCTCACGCTGGGCTTGCTCTTCACCACGAGCAGCCTTTGCCTCTTCGAATCGTATCACTACATTGCCTCTGGTCTGGCTACGACGCTCATCTTCCTCTACCCCGTGCTGGTGGCGCTGATTATGGTCTTTCTACGCGTGGTGCCCTCGTGGCCGGTGTGGCTGGCTATCTTCGCCTCGTTTTTAGGGGTGGTAATCATGACGCAGGGTGGCGAGGCGCAGGCCATCAACCCCGTTGGCGTGGCGCTCTCCATCGGTTCGGCCTTGGCTTACTCCTTCTTCATCGTCATCATTAACCGCAATCAATCTATCGCTCCGCTCTCTAATTCGCTGCTTACCTTCTACGCTCTCGGGGTGGGAGCGGTGGTCTTCTGGCTGAAGCGCTTGGGGGCCGATGGCAACCTGATGGAGGGCATCGTGGGCACCTCGGCGTGGCTCAATCTGTTGGGTTTGGCGTTGCTGCCAACGGTGGTCTCTACGGCCACCTTAGCGATAGCTACGCGCTACATCGGAGCCACGAAGGCCTCGGTACTGGGTGTCTTTGAGCCCATCACGGCCATCCTGATAGGCACCCTCTGCCTGGGCGAAACACTCACCACCAACATCTTGCTGGGCATCCTGATAGCCGTAGCCTCGGTGGTCTTCATGATTGCTACCACCAAGCGCTGACTTCGCCGTCATAGCCTCTTTATTCTCAAAGGATTAATTTATCTTAATTCTATAAGCTAAAGTGTACAAGCTATAGATTTTTTTCATTACTTTGTGATATCAAAATAATATCAAAACAGAGTCGTCAACTTAAAAGCTAAAGAATATGGAGACAAAAGAGAAAGTGTATGCTGGTTTTCTGATGAATGGCTTTGCCATGCTGTTTGTACATCTGGTGCTGTTTACGGCACTAATCGTGTTTGGCTTCTGGCTGATGGAGGTTTGGAGCATTGTGCTCTCGGTCCTGCTGACGCTGGTGTGGTTTATTATGATGGCTGGCTACATCCAGCTGGAGCCCAACGAGGCCCGGGTGATGGTCTTCTTCGGTAAGTATAAGGGCACGTTTCGCCGCACCGGCTTTTTCTGGCTCAACCCCTTTATGGATAAGAAAAAACTCTCGCTCCGTGCTCGCAACCTTGACGTGGAGCCAATCAAGGTGAACGATAAGATTGGTAATCCTATTCTGATTGGCCTGGTGCTGGTGTGGAAACTGAAGGATACCTACAAGGCCATGTTCGAGATTGACGCTCAGACCATGGCTGCACAGCCTATGTCAGTGGGCAAGGGTGCGGAGAACCAGATTACCGTAGGCAACGCCGTGGCCAACCGCATGAATGCCTTTGAAAACTTCGTCAAGATTCAGAGTGATGCGGCCCTCCGTCAGGTGGCTGGGCAGTATG
Organism: uncultured Mediterranea sp.; assembly: GCA_945836915.1. Lineage (GTDB taxonomy): Bacteria > Bacteroidota > Bacteroidia > Bacteroidales > Bacteroidaceae > Bacteroides. The sequence continues at coordinate 915 of CAMAMO010000080.1, read as the reverse complement.
CCTACGACGATAACGAGGCCGATCAGCAGGAACTTACCCTCCGCTCTGGTGGCGATGAGATTAACGAACAACTGGAGCAGAAACTGAACGAACGGCTTGATATGGCTGGCATGGAGGTGGTCGAGGCCCGCATCAACTACCTGGCCTATGCCCCTGAGATTGCGGCCGTTATGCTCCGTCGCCAGCAGGCTTCGGCCATCATCACCGCCCGTGAAAAGATTGTCGATGGGGCCGTATCGATGGTGAAGATGGCGCTGCAGAAACTCTCGAAGGAGGAGATTGTAGAGCTTGATGAAGAGAAGAAGGCGGCCATGGTGAGCAATCTGCTCGTGGTACTCTGTGCCGACGAGGCTGCTCAGCCTGTGGTCAATACCGGTACGTTGAACCATTAATCCCCCTGCCGATATGATGCGCTCTCTGTTCAAATGGTACGAGGCAGGTTGGTTGATAGCCACGATGCTGAGTATCTGCTCCGCACTCTACGGTCAAGGCCGTGAGGTGGTGGTAGAGACCGACACCTTCCGCTTGCCAGCTACCTTCCTCGCTCCTCAAGGGGTGGAGAAGGCTCCTTGCGTGGTGCTGATTCATGGCTCCGGACCCAATGATAGAGACGAGACAGTGGGGCCCAACAAGCTGTTTCGCGATCTGGCCGATTCCTTGGCCGCTCATGGCGTCGCCTCGTTGCGCTACGACAAACGTACCCGTTGCTATGGAGCCGCCTCAGTACCCGCTGGTCGCTCGTTAGATTACGACGTCGAGGTGGTCGATGATGCCCTCTCAGCCCTCCGGCTCGCTGCCGCTCAGCCCGAAGTCGATGGCTCACGCCTCTACGGCGTGGGCCATAGCTTAGGTGCGATGGTAGCTCCTGGCAGCCCTGGGAAGATGCCTCAGGTGGCTGGCGTGGTGATGCTGGCG
>CAMAMO010000079.1 GCA_945836915.1 uncultured Mediterranea sp. | reverse complement strand
CCAAGCAGCTGTGATAGCTGCTTGGGAATTTTTTATGTTTTTACCCTCTAAAAATTACAGATAACAGTTTTGTTTTGAACTGGGGTATCTCTGTTGCTGCTGCCTCCTTTTACTTCAACTGTTGGTCGATGAGCTCTACCAATGAGGCGAACTCTTCGGGGTTATAGAGGCGGGTGAGCTTGATGATGCGGCCTTCGGGGTTGATGAGGACGTTGCGGGTGATGCCGGCTTTGCGGTCGGCGTAGAGGGCGAAGATGTCGGCTCCGGGATCAAGGGCTAACGGATAGGTTACCTTGGTCTGCTTGGCAAAGGCTTTCACCTTGGCTAACGGTTCGTCGCGGTCAATGCCGAAAAGGGCGAAACGCTCGTCACTTTTGTGCTTCTGCCAGATGTCGCTCTCGATGAAGGGCATCTCTTTGCGGCAGACACCACACCAGCTGGCGGTGAATTGCAGCATCACCAACTTGCCGCGTAGCGACGAGAGGGTCACCTGGGTGCCATCGGTCAGCTCCATGGTAAAATCGGGGGCCATATCGCCCACCTTCACTAAATAGCCTACACTGTCGGGCTGTGCCGCCACGCCTTCAGTCTTCTGCTGGCTGAAGAGCTGAACTGTTGCCATGCCGAGCAACAGCATTACGAATAATACTCTTTTCATACTCCTATTTTATTATTATATATGGTGGAAATCTCTTTCTTCTTTATTCCCCGAATCGGTTAGCTCTTATTCCCCGAAGTCGAGCGTCAGTTGGGCTCTGTCGCCCAAGAGGTTGAAGCTCTTGCGGTGGTAGGGGGTGATACCGTGGCTGGCGATGGCTGCGCGATGCTTGGCGGTGGGGTACCCTTTGTTGCTCTGCCAGTCGTAGGCGGGGTACTCGGTGGCTAAGGCATTCATGTAGTCGTCGCGGTAGGTCTTGGCCAAGATGGAGGCAGCGGCTATGGCGAGGTATTTGCCATCACCCTTCACCACCGTGGTGTAGGGTATCTCTTGGAAAGGCTTGAAGCGGTTGCCGTCAATCAGCAGATGCTCTGGACGTCTCTTCAGCCCCTCTACGGCTCGGTGCATGGCCAGAATGGAGGCGTTAAGGATGTTGATTTGGTCAATCTCCTCGGGTGATACAATCCCTACGGCCCAAGCCAAGGCATCGCGTTCCACCTCCTGACGCAGTGCATAGCGTTGCTTCTCCGTCAGCTGCTTCGAGTCGTTAAGGCGTGGATTCTGGTAATCCTTAGGCAGAATGACAGCCGCTGCATAGACCGCACCGGCCAGACAGCCACGGCCAGCTTCATCACAGCCAGCCTCTATCAAATCGGGGTGTAAATAGGGTAGAAGCATCGTTTCGCTCTGTTATTAATGACGGCAAAAATAGTGTATTCCCATCAAGATTACAAAATAATTGGGTGAAAAGTCGATGAATAGGCACTTTTTTGTATATTTGCACCAAACTTACTGTTGCTTTACTATGAATAGACTACTGCGATACGGCCCTTTTTGCTGGGTTTCCCAGATGGTTACCCTTCTGTTCTCTATCTTCAGCCTTTCCCTGCAGGCGGCTACCAGCGATGAAGAGCAGCAGGCCCTGATGCTGGTGGAACAGGCCAACAGCTACCTGTTGAGCAATCCTAAGCTGGCCTCCTACTATGCCCAGCAGGCGGTTACCTTGATTCCGACAAACGGTCCTTCGGAGGTGCGTTTTGATGCGCTCTTCCTTTACAGTTATGCTGAGCAGCTGTTGGGTAACTTCGACCTGGCGGTGCGGACGCTTTATGATACGGAGCGGCTGCTGCCACCCAAGGATAAGCAGCGAAGAGCCCGTCTCTACCTCCTCTCGGGCCGTGTGTATGGCAAGTTGGGTGACTATAACCGCGCCATCGACCTGAACGACAAGGCCACAGCCATCTTCAAGTCGATGAGTGACAGTGCCTCCATAGCCCAATGCTACAGCGAACGGGGTGTGATTCACCACTACATTAACGAGTTCTCCACCTCCGACCGCTTCTTCGAGCGAGCCTTGACCATCAACCGCCAGCTCCGTAACTTGAAGGAGATAGCCCGATGCCTCAATAACTTCTGCCTCTACGAGGGGCGAACGGATGAGAAGATTGAGATGCTGCGCGAGGCCATAACCATCAACAAGAATCTCGATGCCCGCTGGTCGTTAGGCGAGAACTACAACAACCTGGGTAAGCAGTACTACTATGCCCAGCGCTATCAAGAGTCGCTCGAGGCGCTGGATGTAGCCCGTGGCTATGCCGACCAGATTGGTGCGCGTGAGCTGATTAGCGACAACTACGAGTACCGCGCCATGGTTTTTGCGGCCATGAAGCGCTACGAACAGGCTTACCATGCCCTGGAGGAGATGTACCGCTTGAAGGGCGAACTGCAGAACACCAACCGTCTGCGCAGCTTGGAGCAGGAGATAGCCTACAAGCAATACACCGAGCAGAAGAGCAGCACCGAACGCCGTGAGCAGGAGTATCGCATCGAGCTGTTGAAGCGCAACGTCTGGCTCTTGATCTCGCTGATGGTCATTGGCATCTTGCTCAGTTTCTTCTACTACCAGAGGCTGCGTCGTCGCCGCAAGATGGAGTTGGTCGAGGCGCAATACCGCTTGAAACTGAGTGAGCATGAACTGAATGAGTTGAAGCTGCAGCGCCAAGAGGCCGAGTTACAGAGTGTGCAGAGCGAACTCAACGACAGCCGTCGCGAGATGACCAACATTGCCGTTTTCCTGCAGAGCCGTAGCGAACTGCTCGATAAAATTCGCGAAATGATCAAGGAGGGCTACCGCATGGATCCAGCCAACCTGCCTACACACCTGAAGAAGATAAACGCCTTCATCAGTCAGTCTCAAGGTGGCGAAGCTGCCAGCAGCAATCTGCTGACTACCATTGAGGAGAAGAGCAAGGAGTTCCAAAAACGCCTCGATGCCCTTCATCCCAACCTTACCCCAGGAGAGCGCCATCTGGCTACCCTGCTACGCGTCAACCTCACCACCAAAGAGATTGCCATCTTAACCGGTACGACCCCCAAGACCATCAACATGAACCGCTACCGTCTGCGTAAATCCTTGGGCTTAGCTACCGATGATAACCTGGTAGAGTACCTCCAGAAGCTCTGACCCTCATTGTAGATACACCCAACCTCAATAACTTTTAAAATATGTAATTTGTAGGTGTGTAAATAGAATATAAACATCAGATAATCAATATGTGTAAGGATTGGATTGTAGGTATTAAAAAATGGTTAGAACATCCATTTGTAGATAGATAATAGATAATGGAAATAGTTCAGCATATCTTTATACCATCTATATTCGCATCGAAAACCAAAAAACATACTCAATTTATTCACCTTACTAAAAATGATTCATTTATGATATGATGAGTACAGAAAGAAAAGTGAAGCGTTCATTTCAATGGATGGCGCTTCTGCTGATGCTCATCCCGTTAGGAGTCATGGCACAGACTATTCAAGTAAAGGGTACCGTAGTGGATAATACTGGTCTCACGGATATCGGTGCCAGCGTACTTGAGAAGGGTACTACCAACGGTGTTATTACCGAACTCGATGGTAACCCTTTAATCAACGAAATCCGCAAAGTGTCTGGCAATATGCCTGCTATGACTGGTACTACTCAGGCAGAGGTACAGGCACAGATTGAGCATGAGCGTATTGTAGAGTTCCCCTTGGAGAGCTACCGCTGGTATGACTTGCGCCGATGGGGCAAACTTTCAGAGGCATTACAGGGTCGTGGATATGTAGCTGTCAAGCATGATTTCTATCCCATTCCTTTGTGGGAGGTGAATGCGAACAGTGCACTCAACGATTTGGCTACTGAATAATCTCTCGTATCAAAAATACTCTATTACTATCTTATCATTATAATACAACCCCTATCGATAGACGACACGATGTTTACGATTATCTCCATCATGCTTTCCGGTATGTTTGCCGGGTATCTGTTGAGGCGCTGGCTGTTTGGACGGCTTGGCCGGGTGATTACGGTGCTGATTTGGGCCCTGCTCTTCCTCTTGGGACTGGAGGTGGGTAGCAATGAACGCATCGTCAAAGGACTGGCTACGCTGGGTCTGGAGGCGCTGCTGATTACCTTGGCTGGTACACTGGGTAGCGTGATGGCTGCTTGGGGGTTGTGGAAACTGACTCACCGTCAGGGTGGAGCCACTGCCAATGCCCGAAAGGGTGGGGCAGAGGCTCCAACCTCGGCGGAGGAGTTGGCTAACGAGGTAGCTGCTACGGCTACGACGCAGCAACCTGAACCGTTGCTTCAGGCTCTGAAGGGGAGCCTAATTATCGTGGCCTTCTTTATACTGGGTGTAGCTATTGCCTTGACTGGATGGGTTACGGTGGATGAACGTATCAGCGACTTCAGCTTCTACGCCTTGGCGGCGTTGATGGCCTGTGTGGGTGCCAGCATTGGCAGCGACCCGCAGACGCTGAAAAATTTCCGTGCCCTCAATCCCCGACTGGTGTTGCTGCCTGTGGGTACGATCTTAGGTACCTTGGCCGCTACCGCTGTGGTGAGCTTGGTATTGAGCCATCGCTCGCTGACTGACTGCCTGGCCGTAGGTTCTGGCTTTGCCTACTACTCCCTGTCGAGCATCTTCATTACCGAATATCGCGGTGCCGAGTTAGGTACCATCGCTCTGTTAGCGAATATCAGCCGCGAGCTGCTGACGCTGCTCGCCGCTCCGCTGCTGGTGCGCTGGTTCGGTCCCTTGGCTCCCATTTCAGCCGGTGGCGCTACGACGATGGATACTACCCTCCCCGTCATTGCCCGTACGTCGGGCAACGACCTGGTGGTGGTCTCCATCTTCCATGGTTTCGTCGTCGATTTCTCCGTTCCCTTCTTGGTCACCCTTTGGTGCTCGCTCTGAGATTTAAATTGCATTTTATAAACCAATCTTTTTCCTTTTTACTTAAACAAATCCATGAAATCAATTCTCTCTACACTACTTCTCTCCACCTTGATGACCACCTCTGCATGGGCTGACGGTGAGCCTTGGCAGAATCCGCAGGTTAATGCCATGGGGCGTGAGCCGATGGCTGCTCACTTCATCCCTTACCTGACTGAGGCCGATGCCCTCAGTCAGGAGGCTGAACCCGATGGACTGCGCTATCTGGCCAATCCGAAGCGTGAGCGTCGTCTCTCGCTCGACGGCACGTGGCGCTTCAAGTGGAGCAAGAACCCGCAAGAGGCTCCCGTGGGCTTCGAACGCAAAGGGTATAGCGTCAGCCGCTGGAGCCGTATCGAGGTGCCTGGCAGCTGGGAGTTGCAGGGCTTCGATGCCCCCATCTATACCGATACCCGTTACCCCTTCCCCGCCAATCCGCCCTATATACCGACGGATTACAATCCCGTAGGTTGCTATGTGCGCGAGTTTACCGTGCCTGCCGCTTGGCAAGGCATGGAGATCTTCCTCGATTTCGAGGGGGTAGAGAGCGCCTATCAGGTGTGGGTCAACGGCCAGGAGGCTGGCTATGCTGAGGACAGCCGTCTGCCCTCGCACTTCAACATCACACCGCTGCTTCAGAAGGGTAAGAACCGCCTGGCCGTCAAGGTGTGGCGCTACAGCGATGGCTCTTACTTAGAGGGACAGGACTACTGGAAGTACAGTGGCATTGAGCGCAGCGTCTATCTGCTGGCTCGTCCGAAGAGCCGTGTGAAGAATTTCCAGCTCGACGCTCCGCTGCTGAAGGATTACCGTCAGGGTGAGCTCAACCTTCAGCTGACGATGCATCAGCCAGCTGAAGGTGACCGGATTGAGGTGAAGGTAAACGATGGCAACCAGACCCTCTACACCTCGACATGGAGCAGCCGTGGTGGTGCCGATACGCTGATGACCTTGACCCAACCGATGGGTGAGGTGATGCCTTGGAACGCTGAGACTCCTAATACCTATCTGCTCGTGGTGACTCACCGCGATGCACAGGGACGCGAGGTGGAGGCCTTTACTCATCGCTTTGGTTTCCGCACCGTGGAGATGAAGAATGGCATGCAGCTGATCAATGGTCAGACCATCCTCTTCAAGGGTGTGAACCGCCACGAACACGATGCCCACAAGGGACGTACCGTCTCTGTGGAGAGCATGGTGGAGGATATCCGCTTGATGAAGCTCCATAACCTGAATGCGGTGCGCAACTGCCACTATCCTAATAACATTGCCTGGTACGACCTCTGCACCCGCTACGGTCTCTACTTGGTGGATGAGGCCAATATCGAGAGCCACGGTATGGAGGATCATAAGGACCGCACCTTGGCCAACTATCCCGATTGGGAGCATCCCTTTGTGGAGCGTATGAGCCGCATGATTGCCCGCGACCGTAACTTTACGGCCATCGTTACCTGGAGCATGGGTAACGAGAGTGGCTATGGCAAGCATTTCGAAACCCTCTACGACCTGACTCACCGCATCGACCCGAGTCGCCCCGTGCAGTACGAAGGTGGCGGTTACAATGCCAAGAGTGACATCTACTGCCCCATGTATGCCCGTCCGTGGGCTTTGGCACGCCATGTCAATCAGCGCGATGCCCGCCCCATGATTATGTGTGAGTATGCACACGCTATGGGTAACAGCGTAGGTAATCTCTGGAACTACTGGGACCTGATCTATAAGTATGACCAACTGCAGGGTGGATTCATCTGGGACTGGGTGGATCAGACCTTCGCTATCAAGGATGAGAAGGGCAAGGATATCTGGGCCTTCGGAGGCGATATGGGCTTTGTAGGCATCGTCAACGACAGTAACTTCTGTGCCAACGGTCTGGTCGCTGCCGACCGCTCGCTTCACCCCCATATTAAAGAGGTCAAGCACGTGATGCAGTACATCCATATCCAGCCCCAACCCTTCACCACCAATGGTTTGCTGGTAACCAATCGCCACGACTTCATCGGTCTGGCCGATTACCGTCTGCGTTGGAGCGTGGAGTGCGAAGGCCGTGTAGTTGACGAGGGAGAAACCGCCTATCCCGAGGTGGCTCCTCATGCTACTCGATCCATGACGCTCCCCTTAAAGCCGTTGCCAAGTGACGGACGTGAGTACCTGCTCACCCTGCGCACTATTACCACCAAGGCCACACCGATGGTGCCTCAAGGCCATGAGGTGGCAACCGACCAGTGGGTGCTTCAAGAGGCCTCTCCTCTGGCTTATCACCCTAAGAAGGGGGCACAGATGGAGCAGAACGACCAAGAGATTCGTGTCTCTCTGCCTTTGCTGGGCACTGAGGCTGGTATCACCTTCTCACGCGCTACAGGAGAGCTGACCCGTATGGATTACGGTTTCGGTAACCTGTTACTGAAGGGGCTGCAAGCCAATTTCTGGCGACCGTTGACTGATAACGATATTCCTAATGGTCACCTGGTACGTTGCTTGACTTGGCGTGAAGCTGGTGCCAAAGCCCGTCTGATGGCTTGCACAGCCGCTGCCGAAGGCGATGAAGTGGTGATTAAGAGTCAATACCGTATGGAGGAGCAGGAGAGCGACCTTAACGTGACTTACCGCATTGACGGAACGGGTCGAATGAAGGTTACCTTCCACTTCTTGCCTGGTCAGAAAGCTCTGCCCGAGATGCCTCGACTGGGTATGCGTTTGGTGCTCACCAGCGCCTACGACCAGATGGAGTGGTTGGGTCGTGGACCTCAGGAGAACTACTGCGACCGCAAGAGCGGTGCGCTGATTGGCCGCTACAAAGCTTCCGTATGGGAGCAGTATCACCCCTATGTACGTGCTCAAGAGACGGCTAACCACTGTGACGTACGTTCCTTTAGCCTCACTAATCAGCAAGGTCAAGGTATTCGCGTTACGGGTGAAGAGCCCCTCAGCGTCAGTGCCTGGAACTTCCCTATCGAAGATTTGGCTTACCGTCCCTCGCAGACCGAGCGTCGTCACGGCGGATCCATCGAACGTAAAGAGATGGTATGGGTCAACATCGACCACCAGCAGATGGGTGTAGGAGGAGATAACACCTGGGGTGCACAAATCCATCCTGAATACACCATCACTCCTAAAGCCTGGAGCTACAGTTTCGTGATAGAAAAAGAGTAATCCCAAGAGGTTTCGCTTCTTTTTGATAAACGAACTTATAAACAAATAATTAAAACTGATATAGCAAAAATGAGAACCATCGTCTTGATTCTTTTGACGTCTTTGCTGGCCGCATGTTCCTCTCCTCGTGGTGAGAAGGCGCAGATAAGCGATCAGTATAAACATATATTCGACGTTGCTTACACTCCCGATACGCTGCATCGCTGCCGCGGATGGTTTACTGACGCTGGGTCGTGGATGGGCTTCACACTCCCTGAGGAGAAGCTATGGGTCAACGGCTTCTGCGGCCCCTTCAGCCTCGACATGCTGAGCCGTCGCTGGATGGCTCGTTCCGTGGCTGAGGTGACCTTTGCTGAGGCTCAGCAACTCTCTTTTGAACCAGACTCCGTCTGCTACCAGCCTGGTCAACTCTACCTTAAGGCGCATAATGAAAGAGGATCCATCGAGCAACAGCTCCTCTTTGCCAATGCCACGACAGCCCTCCTTACAATTAAGAAAAATAGTCAGAGCTCGCTGTTGGTTCGCTCCAATACCCTTCATCCCGAAGTGACGCTCCGCTGTGAGCAGCAGTCGGTCATCATCCTTCACCCCTCTGGAGAGAATGTGGTGGTTACCTTCCCTCACGATGCCAAGGTGACTTTGACTGATCACGACTACCAAGCTACCATTCCGGTTCATGCCGATGAAGAAGAGTTGACGCTGGCCATCTCCTTCTATCCTACACTCCATGAACTCGATGCAACGGGCTCGGCTGCCCAGTCTCTTTTGGCCCATCCGCAGAAGGCGATTGATGAGACCAAGGCGCGTTGGGAGGGCTATCTGCGTAGCGTGATGCGCGACGATATGCCCGACGCTTACGACCGTGTGGCTGCTAAGGCGGTTACAACCCTCATCAGCAACTGGCGTACCCATCGAGGTGGCCTGCTTCATGAGGGTATCATCCCCAGCCACGCTGTGGGTTACTTCGTAGGCTACTGGGCATGGGATAGCTGGCGCTTCTGCGTAGCCGCAGCCCGATTCTTCCCCGAACTGGCCAAGAACAATATGCGAGCTATGTTTGACTACCAACAGCCTGATGGCATGATTATCGACTGCATCTACACAGACCCTGCTGAGAACAATGCTCGCGATAGCAAGCCCCCCTTGGCCTGCTGGGCCGTGGACGAGATCTTTACGCAGACGGGTGATACCGCCTTCGTGGCCGAGATGTATCCGCAGTTGATGGCCTACTACAAGTGGTGGTACGCCTACCGAGACCATGACCATAACGGTATGTGTGAGTATGGCGCTACCGATGGTACTCTCGAGGCCGCTGCTTGGGAGAGCGGTATGGATAACGCCATCCGTTTTGACGATGCCAAGATGCTGAAGAATGAACCCATGCCTAACGCTTGGAGTATGGACCGCGAGAGTGTCGATCTTAACGCCTACTTGGCGCTGGAGTGTCGTCTGCTCAAGAAATTTGCTGCCCTTTTAGGTCAGCCCTTCGATGGCCCTGATTATGCCGACCAGGTGGCCGACTACTTCTTCGATACCGATCAGGGTTTCTTCTTCGACCGCTTGATAGGCAAGAAGCAGTTTGTGGCCGAGCCAGGCTGTGAGGCCTACACGGCCTTGTGGACTGGCATTGCCAAGCCCGAGCAGGTAGAGCGTATGCTCCCTATCCTGCAAGACACTGCTCGCTTCTCTACCTACATTCCTTTCCCAACGATTGCAGCAGACAATCCCAAGT
>CAMAMO010000078.1 GCA_945836915.1 uncultured Mediterranea sp. | reverse complement strand
GAGCCCCTGATCTATATCGGTAAGGATAAGGAGGTCAATGACCCCAGCATCATGGTGATGTTCAAGCATGAGCAGTTCCCCGACTCGCTGAAGGGTAACATGATGTATCTGCTTCAAGATTACCTCGTCAGCATGGCTACTTCGATGCTCAACGCCCGCCTGGACGAAATCCGTCAGGGTGCCAACCCGCCCTTTGTCTATGGCGCTACTTACGATGACGACTACTTCCTCTGTGGCACCAAGGGGGCCTTTACTTTGAGCCTAGGCTCAAAGGGCGAAGGAATGAAAGAGGCTCTGCAGGCCGGATTGGCCGAGCTGGAGCGCGCCCGTCGCTTTGGCTTTACCGAGGGTGAATACAGCCGCGCCCGTGCCAACTACCTGCAACATCTGGAGTCGCAGTTCAACGAACGCGAAAAGACCAAGAGCAACCGCTATGTACAGGAGTACGTCAACCACTTCTTGCACAACGAGCCCATCCCCGGCATCGAGTATGAGTACGCTACGATGAACCAGGTGGCTCCCAACATCCCGCTGGCTGCCATCAACCAGACCTTCCAGCAGGCCGACCTGGTGAGCGAAGAGAACCAAGCCGTATTCATCGCCGCTCCGGAGAAGGAGGGTGTACAGGTCCTCACCAAAGAGGAGGTTATCGCTATGCTGAAGGGCATGAAGGAACTCGACCTGAAGCCTTACGAGGATAAGGTGAGCAACGAACCCCTGATGAGCGCCGCACCTCAAGGCGGTAAGATTGTAGCTGAGAAGGCAAACGCCATCTTCGGCGCCACCGAACTGACACTGAGCAACGGTATCAAGGTCTATGTGAAGCAGACCGACTTCAAGGCCGACGAAATCCTGATGAAGGGTTACAGCCTGGGTGGTACCAGCCGCTTTGAAAACAAGGAGAAGATTGACTTCAATAACATCAACGGCATCATGGAGGCCAGCGGTGTGGCTAACTTCAGCAATACCGACCTCAACAAGATGCTGGCTGGCAAGAAGGTGAACGCTCACGCTATCATCAACGGCCTGACTCAGGGTGTGAACGGCAGCTGCTCACCCAAGGATTTCGAAACCCTATTGCAGTTGGTTTATTTGGGCTTCACCGCTCCGCGCAAGGATGCCGAGGCCTTCGAGTCATGGAAGAGCCGCACCAAGGCCCAGCTGGAGAGCGCCGAGGCTGATCCGCTCTACTCGCTTAACGACACCATCGGCAAGATGATGTATGGCAACCACCCGCGCTTCATCCGTCTGAAGGCCAGCGACATCGACCAAATCAATCTGGATCGCGTCTATGAGATGTACCAGCAGTGCTACGCTAACGCCGGCGACTTTACCTTCTTCTTTGTAGGTAACATCGACCTGGAGACCGCCAAGCCGCTCATCGCCTCATACTTAGGTTCACTGCCCGCTACCGGCAAGAAGGGCCAGTGGATTGACCGCAAAATGGATGTGCTGAAGGGTAACCGCTTCAAAGAATATGCCAAGGAGCAACAGACCCCCATGGCTACCAACCTGATGGTCTATACCGGTAAATTTGACTATACCGTACGCAACAACGTGCTGCTCCAGCTGCTGGTTCAAGCACTGAACATTGTCTATACCGAGGAGATCCGCGAGAAAGAGGGTGGTACCTATGGCGTAAGCTGCGTACAGCAGTTTGAGAAGTATCCCAACCCACAGGCTCTGCTGCAGATTGTCTATCAGACCGACCCCGCCAAGAAGGATCATCTGAATAGCCTCATCGACAAGTACTTCGTGAAGATGACCCAGGAAGGACCCTCCGCTGAACAGATGGAGAAGATCAAGAAGGTGATGCTGAAGCGCCACACGGATAACCAGAAGGAGAACAACTACTGGCTGGGTGCACTGAACAGCTACTTCTACGAGAAACTGGATGTGACGAAGGATTTCGAAGCCATCGTCAATGGCATTACGGCTGCCGACATTGCAAAGTTTGGTGCCGACCTGCTGAAGCAGGGTAACAAGGTTACCGTCATCATGACCGCTCCTGAAGAGAAGAAGTAATAACACTTAGTAGCTATGTTTGCACTATACACTGAACTGAGACGCCATAACAAACTGGCCGAACAGCGTAGCCCGATGTTCGATTCGAACCGGTTTGCCAAGTTCTGGATGTACTTCATGGCGCTGTTTTGGATAGGTTACCTCATCTTCTTTGGCACAATGTTTGCCTTTGCTATGGATGGCGGTTCTACCGAACCTTACCACGTAATGAACGCCGGTTTCATCTTTGTGATGGTTATCGACTTCATGCTTCGGTTCGCCTTCCAGAAGACACCGACCCAGGAAATGAAGCCCTACATACTGCTGCCGGTGCGCAAGAACCGACTGATTGACCTCTTGCTGCTCCGCTCGGGCATGAACGGATACAACCTGATATGGCTTTTCTTCTTCGTGCCCTTCGGCATCCTGACCGTAACCCGTTTCTATGGGGTATGGGGCGTGGTAACCTACAGTGCAGGCATCTGGCTACTGATGCTCTTCAACAATTACTGGTGGCTTATCTGTCGCTCGCTGATGAGTGAGCGGGTGTGGTGGCTGCTGCTTCCTGTCGGAGTATATGCCTTATTAGGGTGCGCTCTCTTCATTCCCGAAGAGAGCCCCCTCTTCGACTGGAGCACCGACCTGGGCGAAGGCTTTATCCAAGGCCACGGCCTCACCTTCATCGGTATGCTGGCTGCCATCATAGTGCTGGTCCTCATCAACCGCCTCTTGATGCAACGCATGGTCTATGCTGAGATTAGCAAGGTGGAGGAGACTACCGAGAAGGTGGGCAAGGTATCGGAGTACCGCTTCTTCGACCGCTTTGGCGAGATTGGCGAGTACATGCGCCTGGAGCTGAAACTCTACATGCGCAACAAGATGACCAAGAAGATGATCTACATGATTGTGGCCGTGGTGCTGCTCTTCAGCCTGATGCTCAGCTTCAGCGACACCTATACGGGCCGGATGCGCGAGTTCTTCATACTCTACAACTTCATCATCTGCGCCATTCAGGGACTGAGTGGGTTGATGGCCTACGAGGGCAACTACATCGACGGCCTGATGAGCCGAAAGGAGAGTATATACGCCCTGCTTCGCGCCAAGTACTACATGTGGAGCGTGGTGCTGCTCTTCCCCTTCGTGATGAGTCTGCCGGCGGTGTTTACGGGTAAGATTACACTGCTCAGCTGTGTGGCTTGGCTTATCTTCGTTCCCGGCCCCGTCTATTTCATGCTCTTCCAGCTGGCGGTGCTCAACAAGAAGACGCTCAATCTGAATGCCAAGATAACCAACCGGCAGAATGTGGGTACGGGACTGCAGAATCTGATTGCGGCAGGTGCCTTCTTCGTGCCCTTCCTCATCAGCCAGCTGCTGACGGGGTTCTTTGATGAGACCACCGCCTCGCTTATCCTCATAGCCATGGGCCTCCTCTTCATAGCCACCTCGAACCTCTGGCTGCGAAATATCTATCAGCGCTTTATGAAGCGCCGTTACGAAAACATGGAGGGATTCAGAGATTCGCGACAGAAATAATGTAGATTCTCCCCTATATATAATAATAAGGTATGGGGGAGATTAACCAGTAAAATTCATGGATAGATGATTAAGATATCGCAACTACAGAAACGATTCGGCACCAAGCTGGCTGTCGATATCGAACAATACCAGATAGCCAAGGGCGAGTTGCTGGGTTTGGTGGGCAACAACGGCGCGGGTAAAACCACCCTGTTCCGACTGATTCTGGACCTGCTGAAAGCCGACCACGGCGGAGTGACCCTGAAAGGAATGGCCGTGGAGCAGACCGAGGAGTGGAAAAAGTACACCGGAGCCTTTATCGATGATGGCTTCCTCATCGACTACCTGACGCCCGAGGAGTATTTCTACTTCATCGGCAAGATGTATGGCTTGAAAAAGGAGGAGGTGGATGCCCGCCTGCAACCCTTTGAGCGCTTTATGAATGGCGAGGTACTGGGCCAGAAAAAGTACATCCGCAACTTCTCCATGGGTAACAAGCAGAAGATTGGTATCATCTCAGCGATGATTCACCACCCCGAACTGCTCATCCTGGACGAGCCCTTCAACTTCCTCGACCCCAGCAGCCAGAGCATCATCAAGCATCTGCTAAAGCGCTACAACGAGGAGCATGGCGCTACGGTGATCATCTCAAGCCACAACCTGAACCACACCGTTGACGTCTGCACCCGCATCGCCCTGCTGGAGAACGGCGTCATTCTGCGCGACCTGAAGAATATCGACGGATCGGCAGAGAAGGAGCTGGAGGATTACTTCAACCTGCGCGTGGAGGAGGAGATTGCGGCTGAAGAGAGCGAAGAGATTCTGGGCAAAGTACAAAGCGAAGAGAGGGCTGAATGCACCGAAAAGGGGTGCACTGAGGCCTAATTGAAGAAACTTTTTATCGTTTTAGCAAAAAAATCAGGAAAATTGTTTGTTTTTGAAAGAAAAGCATTACTTTTGTCACGTGAAATAAAACAAATAACCAAGAAAGTGTCAATATGAAGCGATTTAGCAGCACATACGGATTCTATTATTACTTTTACTTTAGCCAAAAAGTAGAGCGGGAGTTTGTATGTGTCAAGTGACAGTGACGCTTAAGAACCACAAGGAACGATTAAGTAACCGATACGGAGTCCCGCTTCTGCAATGCAAGAGGCGGGATTCTTATTTTTTGATGAAACAATAAACGCATGAGAACTGTAGCCATACAGGGAGCGTTAGGCTCCTTTCACGACATTGCCGCTCACCAATTCTTCCTCGGTGAAGAGGTGGAACTGATTTGCTGCGCCACCTTTGAACAGGTGTTCGAGGCGGCAACCAAGGATAGTAAGATTATCGGTATGTGTGCCATTGAAAACACGATTGCGGGCAGCCTTCTACACAACTATGAGTTGCTGAAACAGAGCGGTCTGCAAATCGTAGGGGAACACAAACTGCGCATCTCGCACAGCTTTGTCTGCCTGCCCACGGATGACTGGGCCGATATTACGGAGGTAAACTCCCACCCTATCGCCTTGATGCAATGCCGTGACTTCCTGAATCACCACCCGCAAATCAAGGTGGTTGAGGCGGAGGATACTGCGCTCAGTGCCGAACTGATTCAGAAGAACCACCTGCACGGCCATGCGGCTATCTGTTCGAAGTATGCGGCTGAACTGAACGGCATGAAGGTGCTGCAAGAGGGCATTGAGACCAACAAGCACAACTTCACCCGCTTCCTGGTGGTAGCCGACCCCTGGCAGGTGGATGAGATGAACCGCCACCGCCAAAAAGAGGTGAACAAAGCCAGCCTGGTGTTCAGCCTGCCCCACGAGGAGGGAAGCCTCTCGCAAGTGCTCTCTATCCTCTCGTTCTATCACATCAATCTGACCAAAATTCAGTCGCTGCCTATCATCGGCCGCGAATGGGAATATCAATTTTATGTCGATGTAGTGTTCGACAATGTGTTGCGCTACAAGCAATCCATCATAGCCATCACCCCATTGACCAAAGAACTTAAAATACTTGGAGAATATGAGCAATTCCAATCCAAATAGTGGTGAACCACTGACCTGCTACCAGCCGGCCGACCGCCTGGGTAGCGTAAGCGAGTACTACTTCTCGCGCAAACTGAAGGAGGTGGCTGCCATGAATGCCCAAGGGCTGGACGTTATCAGCTTAGGCATCGGCAGTCCGGACATGCCCCCCTCGAAGGAGACCATCGAGACCCTCTGCAGGGAGGCACAGAACCCCAACGGACATGGCTACATGCCCTACATCGGCATCCCCGAACTTCGTAAGGCTTTTGCTGACTGGTACCAGAAATGGTATGGCGTGACGCTCGACCCTGCGACCGAGGTACAACCGCTGATTGGTTCGAAAGAGGGTATTCTCCACGTTACCTTGGCTTTCGTCAATCCTGGCGACCAAGTGCTGGTACCCAACCCGGGTTACCCTACCTACACCTCGCTGAGCAAAATCTTAGGTGCAGAGGTGGTAAACTACGACCTGAAGGAGGAGAATGGCTGGATGCCTGATTTCGACCAACTGGAACAGATGGACCTGAGCCGCGTCAAACTGATGTGGACCAACTACCCCAACATGCCCACAGGCGCCAATGCCTCCCCTGAGCTCTATGTGCGACTGGTTGAATTTGCCCGCCGCAAAGGTATCATCATCGTCAACGACAACCCCTACAGTTTCATCTTGAACGACCATCCGCTGAGCATCCTCAGCGTACCCGGCGCCAAGGAGTGCTGCATTGAGTTCAACTCGATGAGTAAGAGCCACAACATGCCCGGCTGGCGTATCGGTATGCTGGCATCGAACGCGCAGTTTGTGCAGTGGGTACTCAAGGTGAAGAGTAACATAGACAGCGGTATGTTTCGTGCCATGCAACTGGCTGCAGCCACCTCGCTGCAGAGCGAAGCCGACTGGTACGAAGGCAACAACCGCAACTACCGCAACCGCCGCCACTATGCCGGAGAGATTATGAAGGCATTGAGTTGTTCCTACGATGAGAACCAAGTAGGCATGTTCCTCTGGGGCCGCATACCAGATAGCTATGCCGACGTAGAGGAGCTGACCGAACGGGTGCTCCACGAAGCCAGAGTCTTCCTCACCCCTGGATTCATCTTCGGCAGCAATGGCAAGCGCTACATACGTATCTCACTCTGCTGCAAAGAGGAAAAACTGGCCGAAGCCCTGGAGCGTATCAAACAACTGAAATAAAAGAGTGGTTAATTGGACAACTCGTCAACTAATAAAAAACTAAAATAGAAACAATATGGAACTGGAACTTGAAAAATTACAATTACCGGGCATCGAAGAGAGTCGCCCCATCGTCATCTCTGGCCCCTGCAGTGCAGAAACTGAAGAGCAGGTTATGGAAACAGCCAAGGCTTTGGCCAGTAAAGGAATCAAGATTTTCCGCGCAGGCATCTGGAAGCCCCGAACCAAACCGGGTGGCTTCGAGGGTATCGGCGTAGAGGGCTTGACTTGGCTCAAAGAGGTGAAGAAGGAGACCGGTATGCTGGTATCTACCGAGGTGGCTACTGCCAAGCATGTCTTTGAAGCACTGAAGGCTGGAATTGACGTGCTTTGGATTGGTGCACGCACCACGGCTAACCCCTTTGCTGTGCAAGAAATTGCCGATGCGCTAAAAGGTGTGGATGTACCGGTTTTGGTCAAGAACCCCGTCAATCCCGACTTGGAGTTGTGGATTGGTGCACTGGAACGTATCAACGGAGCCGGTTTGAAGCGTCTGGGTGCCATTCACCGTGGTTTCAGCAGCTACGACAAGAAACTCTACCGCAACCTGCCCCAATGGCACATCCCCATTGAACTGCGTCGTCGAATCCCCCAACTGCCTATCATCTGCGATCCCAGCCACATTGGCGGCAAGCGAGAACTGATTGCTCCCCTCTGCCAACAGGCTATGGATTTGGGCTTCGACGGACTGATTGTAGAGAGCCACTGCAATCCCGATTGCGCTTGGAGTGACGCTAAGCAGCAAGTGACCCCCGATGTACTCGACTACATCCTTAACCTGCTGGTTATCCGTAAGGAGAAACAGACCACCGAGAACCTGGCCGAACTACGTAAGCAGATTGACGAATGCGACAATAACCTGATTGAGGAGCTGGCCAAGCGTATGCGCATCGCCCGCGAAATCGGTACCTACAAGAAGGAGCATGACATGACCGTACTGCAGACAAGCCGTTACAACGAGATCCTGGACAAACGCGGTTCGCAAGGCGCACTGTGTGGCATGGACAGCGAATTCATTAAGAAGGTGTTCGAGGCCATTCATGAAGAGAGTGTACGCCAACAGTTGGAAATTATCAATAGAAACTAAGCAGACGATTCATGAAAATATTGATTCTTGGAGCTGGCAAGATGGGATCCTTCTTTACAGACGTGCTCAGTTTTCAGCATGAAACGGCCGTCTATGATGTAGATCCCAAAAAGCTGCGCTTTGTCTATAACACCTACCGCTTCACTACGCTGGATGAAATCAAGGCCTTTGAACCAGAATTGGTCATCAATGCCGCCACGGTGAAATACACCCTCGAAGCCTTCCGCCAAGTATTGCCTGTTCTGCCCAAAGAGTGCATCTTGAGCGATATTGCCTCGGTAAAGACTGGACTGAAGGAATTTTATGAGGAGAGCGGTTTCCGCTACGTCTCCACCCACCCCATGTTTGGCCCTACCTTCGCCTCACTCGACAAGCTTAATACGGAGAATGCCATAATCATCAGCGAGGGTGACCACCTGGGTAAAATCTTCTTCAAAGACCTCTACCAAACCTTGCGCCTCAACATCTTTGAGTACACCTTCGACGAGCATGACGAAACCGTAGCCTACTCGCTCTCCATTCCCTTCGTCTCCACCTTTGTATTCTCAGCGGTGATGAAGCATCAGGAAGCTCCAGGTACTACATTCAAAAAGCACCTGGCCATTGCCCGCGGACTGCTCAATGAGGATGACTTCCTTTTGCAGGAGATTCTCTTCAATCCCCGCACCCCCAAACAGGTGGAGAAAATCCGCGTGGAGCTGAAGGAACTGCTCGAAATCATCTCGAACAAAGATGCAGATGGCATGAAGCAGTATCTGACCAAGATTAGAGAGAAGATTCGTAATGCCAATTAAGTCTATTTTGCGTTCTACAGATGAAAGAGGCTGATAATTTGAAATATTTGTGCTATCTTTGCAGCTGCATTTAATGAACGTATTGACATTATTGATATGGGAAAAGAAAAAATCATACTGACAGGCGACCGGCCGACCGGTCGCCTGCATATCGGACACTACGTAGGCTCGCTGAGACGCCGAGTAGAGTTGCAAAACTCTGGGCTCTATGATAAGACCTTCGTCTTCATCGCCGATGCCCAGGCACTGACTGACAACATGGACAATCCCGAAAAGGTGCGCCAGAATGTCATTGAGGTGGCCTTGGATTACCTGGCCTGCGGTTTGGACCCCACGAAGAGCACCATCTTTATCCAGTCGCAGATACCCGAACTGTGCGAACTGACTTTCTACTACATGGACCTGGTGACGGTAAGCCGCCTGCAGCGCAATCCTACGGTGAAGACAGAGATCCAGATGCGCAACTTCGAGACCAGTATTCCCGTAGGTTTCTTCACCTACCCCATCAGCCAGGCTGCTGACATCACCGCTTTCAAGGCTACGACAGTACCCGTAGGCGAAGATCAGGAGCCGATGTTGGAACAGTGCCGCGAGATTGTACGCCGATTCAACAACATCTATGGCGAAACACTGGTAGAGCCTGAGATACTGCTCCCCGATAATGCGGCCTGCCTGCGTTTGCCAGGTACCGACGGTAAGGCCAAGATGAGTAAGAGCTTGGGTAACTGCATTTACCTAAGTGATTCAGCTGATGAGATTCAGAAGAAAATTCGCAGCATGTACACCGACCCCGACCACCTGCGCGTTCAGGATCCCGGAAAGATTGAGGGTAACACGGTATTTACATATCTCGATGCCTTCTGCCGCCCGGAACACTTCGAACGCTACCTGCCCGACTACCCCAATCTGGATGAACTGAAGGCACACTACCAACGTGGCGGATTGGGCGACGTGAAGGTGAAGAAGTTCCTCAACGCCATTATGGAGGAGACCCTCTCACCCATCCGCAACCGTCGTAAGGAGTTTGAGCAGGATATCCCGGCCATCTATGACATGCTGAAGAAGGGTTGTGACGTAGCCCGTGAGGCTGCTGCTCAGACACTCGACGAGGTACGCCGAGCCATGAAGATCAACTACTTCGACGATGCAGAGCTTATTGCTGAACAGAGCAAGAAATTCCGTCAAGGCTAA
>CAMAMO010000077.1 GCA_945836915.1 uncultured Mediterranea sp. | reverse complement strand
CGCACGGTAGCTGAGGCTGACGACAAACGCCCGGCCGTTGAGATTCAAGTGCCTCAATTCCAGGCCGACAGCGCCTACAGCTACATTCAAGCCCAAGCCGATTTCGGCCCGCGTGTACCGAACACCAAAGCCCACCAAGCCTGTGGCAACTACCTGGCTGCCCAGTTGGAACGCTTCGGCGCTACGGTCTATAACCAATACGCTGACCTGGTGGCTTATGACAACACCATCCTGAAGGCCCGCAACATTATCGGCGCTTACAAGCCCGAGAGCCGCAAACGCATCATGCTCTGCGCCCATTGGGACAGTCGCCCCTATGCCGACTACGATCCAGACCCGAAGAAGCACCACACCCCCATTCTGGGCGTCAATGATGGGGCCAGCGGCGTCGGTGTGCTGCTCGAAGTAGCTCGCCAGCTGCAACAGCAGGCCCCCACCATCGGTATTGACCTTATCTTCTTCGACGCAGAAGATTATGGTACACCCACCTTCTACCGTGGCAGCTACAAAGCCGATACCTGGTGCTTAGGTTCACAATATTGGGGCCGCGTGCCCCATGTAGCTAACTACAACGCCCGCTATGGCATCCTGCTCGATATGGTGGGCGGACGTGGTGCCACCTTCTATCAGGAACTATTCTCCAAGCGAACCGCCGGTAAGCAGGTAAAGAAAATCTGGGAAGCGGCCCATCGCTTAGGCTATGGCGCTTTCTTCCCCAAGCATGAAGGCACCGAGGTGACCGACGATCACGTCTATGTGTTCCAACTGCGGCAGATACCCTGCGTAGATATCATCAACTACGACCCCAAGGGAGAGAGCGGCTTCGGCGACTTCTGGCACACCACGGGCGACACCATGGAGGTGATTGATACCGCCACCCTGCAAGCCGTGGGACAAACCCTTTTACACGTGATTTACAACGAACAATAACTTCATACGCTTATGGCAACAATTAATGAAATACAAAACGAAGTGATTGAGGAGTTCCAGGATATTGAAGACTGGATGGACCGCTACCAGATGTTGATTGAAATAGGTAGCGAACAACCCGCCCTCGACGAGAAGTATAAAACGGACCAAAACCTGATTGAGGGCTGTCAGAGCCGCGTTTGGCTGCAAGCTGACCAAATGCCCGACGGCACCCTGCACTTTCAGGCCGAGAGCGACGCCCTGATTGTAAAGGGTATCGTAGCCCTCTTAATCAAAGTGCTCTCCGACCATACCCCCGAGGAGATATTGGCCGCAGAGCTCTATTTTATTGATGAAATTGGCTTAAAGGAGCACCTCTCGCCCACCCGTAGCAACGGGTTGCTGGCCATGGTGAAGCAGATGCGCCTCTATGCCATGGCTTTCTCTGTTACTCATCCCTAAACTCCAGGATATCCCCCGGCTGACACTCAAGTACCTTACAGATAGCCTCTAAGGTACTGAAGCGCACCGCTTTGGCCTTACCCGTCTTCAAAATGGAGAGGTTGGCCGGGGTGATATCAATCTTTTCAGCTAATTCACTGAGCGAAATCTTGCGTTTCGCCATCATAATGTCAAGGTTGACTATAATCATATCTCTACTCTCTTCAACCGGTTCATTAAATGGTTAAATCCTGTTCTTCCTTCATTTTCAGGCCGATAGCAAACACCTCGGCCACAATTAGCGCGCAGAGTCCTAATACCGGAATAGTTATCGACATGGCCTCGCGCATCGAGATGGCATAGCCAGGCAGTTCCAATACCTCTTGCACAATCTGAAGGTTCAGATACTCTGAGGCCAGATTGCAACCAAAGGCCACTAACAGCAGAAAGCCCAACCGACGCAACCGCTTGACATTCTCCCAACAGAAAATCTGCGAGCGGTTGATAGCTACAATCAAGCGGATGAAGAAAATCATCGCCTTGAGCAGACAGATTAGCTGCATAATCACCAACACACCCACCCAGAAATTGGGCATCTGGCGCTCGGTAGGTACATTGACTGCCAATGAAGCGTAAGCGGCTGGCAAGTAGCTGCCACTCTTTGCGTTATAGATTGAATCGCGCATCAATTCGCCACCCTCTATGGAGATGCCGTCAGGAATCAGGTGAATGGTCTTCAGGTTCTTCACCTCTTCGGCATGACCGAAATGGGTCTCCGTGTCGCTAACCGATTCATAACCGGCTCGAAAGCCAATCATCAGGTAATAGCCCATCTCGATCACGGAGTAGCTCAGAGTGAGTATGACCAGCATACAGAGGATATTTAATCGACGTTTCATCTTGATATCAAAGAATTAATTTGTTTATTGAGAAATCTATTTGTTTTTACCTTGGAGAACTGTTAGCTGATTTCATAATCAGCAATCGGTTCTTTATAGCGCCACAAGGCGTAGAGCCCGCCCAGCAAAGCCACGGCAGCGGCAACCATGACCACGGGATAACTGCCCTCAGGCATCAGGTCGCAGAAGTGGTCAGAAGCAGGGAAGCTGCGTCCGAACCAGACAGAGAGCGAGTTATTGAAAATATGGAGCACCATACAGGGAATCAAACTACCTGTGCGCCAGTAAATCCATGCCAAGAAGATGCCAATTATCGAGGCACCCAGCACCTGAGCCGGATTGAGGTGTACCAAACCGAAAAGCAAGCCGGAGATTACAATGGCGGTACCCGGATTGAACTTGCGAAGCAACTCTTTGGTGATGGCACCACGGAAGAGGAGCTCCTCTACGATCGGACCGAACACCGTAACACAAGCCATACCTATCCAGCTGTCATAGATCTGCTCGAAGCTGGCCTTCATCCAATCAGGCATCTGCAAAAAGCGGAGCAGTTCATCCTCCCAAAGGATAGCACCCAATCCCGCAAGCAACACCAGCAGCAGATAACCTAACTTCACAGGGGCGTAAAGCCGAGAGTCACCCGTCAGATAACCGCGGCGACCTATATAAATCAGCATCAAAACAAACTGAATCACCATGGCTAACGGCATGGTGGTATCCATCACTAACGACGGGTCAAGCACCCCCAACTGGAAGTAGGCGACAAGCATCCCTATCGGAGCGGCAATCAATCCACCAAGCAGCTGGCAGATGAAGCAGGCTAAAACCAATTTAATCGACGTTTTCATTGCATTCCAAATGGATTAAAATCAAACCATAAACAAATGAAGCGTTCACATTAAACAATTGAACCCATTAATAAAGACATCACTACAGAGAGCGACAACACCAGGAGCGTAATGCTCATCAAAGCTTTTTTCATATCCAAAACCTTTTAAAAACCGTTTTTCAATAACAATTTATCGTTTTTCGATATGCAAAGGAAAAACCTTTTTTTGAACTGCGCAAGAAAAACGAGAAAAATTTATCGAAAAACGATATATTTTTATTGTTTTCCCCGATTATAATCGATAGAAGAGAAAGTTTTTGTTGCTTTTCTTCGCGCGTACCAAATAAAATGCGTATCTTCGCACCGTATTATGAACAATTAGGCTCAATTAGACATGAATAATCTCCCTACCATAACCAAAAACCTGCTCATCATCAACGTATTGATGTTTCTCGGCACCTTGGTAGCCGAGCGCTATGGCCTCCGTTTGCAAGACCTGCTGGCCCTACACTACGTGCGGTCAGACCTCTTTAATCCAGCGCAACTCATCACCTACATGTTTATGCATGGTGGCTTTACCCACCTCTTTTTCAACATGTTTGCCGTATGGATGTTTGGCCGTATCTTGGAACAGGTTTGGGGCGCCAAGCGTTTTCTTACCTACTACCTGGTCTGCGGCATCGGTGCCGGCTTGATTCAAGAGTTGGTTACAACCATCCACTTCATAAGCAGCATCCAAGGAATGCCTGAAGGGGCTGTGGAGGCGGTGCTCAACGAAGGAAGCAAGGCGTTGTCGCAAGGGATGAACTACGTAGATAGCTCGATGGCGATGCTCAACGTGGTGGTCAACGGTAGCGTAGTCGGTGCCTCGGGTGCGGTGTACGCCATATTGCTGGGCTTCGGTATGCTTTTCCCTAACGAGCAGATGTACGTTTTCCCCCTACCCTTCCCTATCAAAGCGAAATTTTTTGTGATAGGCTATGCCGTCATCGAGCTGATGTCTGGCCTGGCCAATAACCCTGCCGATAATGTGGCTCACTTTGCTCACTTGGGCGGTATGCTCTTTGGCTGGTTGCTGATTATTTACTGGAGAAAAAAAAATCGTCGCCATGGCTTCTACTATCGATGAACTGAAAAACCGTTTTCGCCGGGGCAACCTCTGCATCCGGCTAATCTACGTCACGGTAGCCCTGTTCGTGGTCTGCCAGGTGGCCGAGGTGTGTATGACGCTCTTCAACCAGAGTATTCAGCCGCTGTTCCGCTGGCTGGAGCTACCTGCCTCGCTGGAGCGACTGATGTGGCAACCCTGGTCGCTGGTTACCTACCTCTTCATGCATGGTGGGGTGATTCACCTCCTCTTCAATATGCTATGGCTCCACTGGTTCGGTAACCTCTTTCTGCAAAACTTCTCCACCAACCACTTCCGCGGTCTCTACCTGCTGGGTGGCCTCGGAGCCGCTTTGAGCTACTTGGTTGCCTTCAACTGCTTCCCTTACTTCCAGCCCATGGTACCCTACTCCTATATGCTAGGTGCCTCTGGAGCCGTACTGGCTATAGTTGCCGCCGTAGCCTACCGCGTCCCAGACCAGCGGGTGCAATTGTTGCTGATTGGCACCGTGCGGCTGAGCACCTTAGCTATTATCACGGTGGTTATGGATCTACTCTTCGTCACCTCAAGCAACGGTGGCGGCCATATCGCCCACCTTGGCGGGGCAGCCACCGGCCTGATTTGGGCCTGGGCATTGACGAAAGGAACGGACCTGACCCGCGGCATCAACGCCCTGCTAACCGCCATTGAACGACTCTTCTCACCCAAACCTCGCCAACCGAAAATGAAGGTAACCTATGGCGGAAAACATGGTAGCGATTACGACTACAACGCCCGTAAGAAGAGCGAAGACGAGGCCGTCAACCAGATACTGGACAAACTGAAGAAGTCGGGTTACGAGAGTCTGACTACTGAAGAGAAGCAACGCCTCTTTAGCGCCAGCCGCCATTAAGGTGATGAGAAACCATCGCACATGAAAAAACTGAGAATAGGAAACGAAAAATGAGACAGATAGGAAAGGTTCTGAAATTTATCCTCCTGACAGCCAACCTCTGCATGGCAGGGTTGATGCTGCTGGCCGCCTATTCCCCCTTGCTGCAGCCTGCCCACCACCCGTGGCTCAGCAGTATGGGGCTCACCTTCCCCCTCTTTCTGATTCTCAACGGCCTCTTCCTCATCTTCTGGCTCATCGTGCAGCAGTACAAGCTGTCGCTACTGCCTCTGCTCACCCTGCTGATATGCTACAACGACATCCACACCCTCTTTCCCCTTAACTTGGGAAGGCCAGACACACCGGAGAGACATATCTCGCTACTCTCATACAACATCATGGCCTTTCACGGCTGCCAGAAAAGCGAGGAGGGCAATCCGATACTGAACTACCTGAAAACAAGTGGAGCCGATATTCTCTGCCTGCAAGAGTATGCCACAGGGCGAGATCACAAACGCCACCTGATGCAAACAGACATTGACCGTGCCCTCAAAGCCTACCCCTACCACACCATCACCGCCATTGGCGAAGGGAAAGGACGTACCAACAAAATAGCCTGCTACTCCAAATACCCCATCATCAGCAGCCGCAAAGTGGATTACCCTAGTCCATACAACGGTTCTGCCATCTACCGCATCCTGGTAGATGGAGACACCCTGACGGTAATCAACAACCACTTGGAGTCGAACAAGCTGACGAAAGAGGACAAGGTGGTCTATGAGGAGCTGCTTAGTGTGCCTGAAAAGGAGAAGATGAGTAGCGGCATACGCCATTTAATCAAGAAACTGGCCGAAGCCTCTGCCCTTCGCGGTGTTCAAGCCGATAGCCTGGCCCGACGCATAGAGGCTATAAAGGGAAAGCCCATCGTGGTATGTGGCGACTTTAACGACATTCCCCTGTCGTATGCCTACCGGCAGGTAGCCCGCTGCCAGCTGGCCGACGCCTTTGCCCACTCCGGCCAAGGTGCAGGCATCAGCTACAACCAGCACCACTTCTACTTCCGCATTGACCACATCCTGACCGGCGGAGGCGTAACGAGCTACAATTGCCGAGTTGACAGGTCAATCAAAACAAGCGACCACTACCCCATACGGTGCGACCTCACCCTGCCACTGAGGAACCACCCGACCCATCAAAAAGAAAAAACCAAATCATAACATAAATCTATTCATATCATGTTTAAAAAGAGTCTAATTATCTTAGCAGCAAGCAGTATGATCTACTCATGCGCATCGACTGGCGAAGGCAATCCCTTCCTCAGTGAGTTTCAAACACCGGAGGGTGTGCCCCCCTTCGACCAAATCAAACTGGAGCACTATGAACCCGCCTTCATGAAGGGTATCGAGGAACAGAATGCACGCATTCAAGCCATCATTGACAACGCCGAAGCCCCCACTTTTGAGAATGTGATTGTGGCTTTGGACGAGAGTTCACCCATTCTTGACCGTGTAGGTGGCGTATTCTACAACCTCACCGAGGCTGAGACCACCGACGCCCTGACCGAACTCTCCATCAAGATGGCCCCCATCATGTCAGAGCATGATGATAACATCTCGCTGAACAAAGCCCTCTTTGCCAAGGTCAAAGCGGTCTATGACCAACGCGAATCGCTCAACTTGAACCGTGAGCAGGAGCGTCTGTTAGAGAAGACCTACAAGAGCTTCGTTCGTTCAGGTGCCAACCTCAACGACGAACAGCAAGCCCGTCTGCGCGAGATTAACAAACAGCTCTCTACACTGGGCATCAGCTTCAGCAACCATATTCTGAACGAGAACAACGCCTTCAAACTCTTCGTTGAGAAGGAAGAGGATTTGGCCGGTCTGCCCGCCGACTTCGTAGCCAGTGCCGCCGCTGAAGCCAAGGCTGCCGGTCAAGAGGGGAAGTGGCTCTTCACCCTCCACAATGCCAGCCGTCTGCCCTTCCTGCAGTATGCCGACAATCGCGCCCTGCGTGAACAGATCTACAAAGCCTACATCAACCGCGGTAACAACGGCGACGAGAACGACAATAAAGAGGTCATCTCACAAATTGTCAGCCTCCGCTTAGAGAAGGCTAAACTGATGGGTTACGACTGCTATAGCAACTTCGTACTCGATAACACCATGGCCAAGAACAAGACAGCCGTGATGGATTTCCTGAACAACCTCTGGAGCTACGCTCTGCCGAAAGCCAAAGCCGAAGCAGCCGATTTGCAGAAGATGATGGACCAAGAGGGTAAAGGCGAGAAGCTGGCCGGTTGGGACTGGTGGTACTACACCGAGAAGCTGCGCAAAGCCAAGTATGACCTGAAGGAAGAGGAAATCAAACCCTACTTTAAATTAGAGAACGTGCGCGAGGGCGCCTTTACCTGCGCCAACAAGCTCTATGGCATCACCCTGAGCAAGCGCACCGACATTCCCGTCTATCACCCCGATGTAGAGGCCTTTGAAGTGAAAGACAGCGACGGCTCGCTGCTGGGCATCTTCTACGTGGATTACTTCCCCCGCGCCGGTAAACGTGGCGGTGCTTGGATGAACAACTACCGTGAGCAGTCGGGCGATATCCGCCCCATCATCTGCAACGTATGCAGCTTCACCAAGCCCGTAGGCGATACCCCCTCTCTGCTGACCCTCGACGAGGTAGAGACCCTCTTCCACGAGTTTGGCCACGCCCTTCACGGCCTGCTCTCAAAGTGCCAATACAAAGGTACAGCCGGCACCAACGTGGTTCGCGACTTCGTAGAACTCCCCTCACAAATCAACGAACACTGGGCCATGGAGCCTGAGGTGCTGAAGATGTACGCCAAGCACTACCAGACCGGTGAAGCCATTCCCGACGCACTGATTGAGAAGATCCTGGCACAGAAGACCTTCAACCAAGGCTTCATCACCACCGAACTGCTGGCCGCAGCCATCCTCGACATGAATCTGCACAACCTGACCTGCACCGAGGGGCTCGACGTCGTAGCCTATGAGAAAGAGGCAATGGACAAACTGGGTCTGATTTCAGAAATCGCTCCCCGCTACCGCACCACCTACTTCAACCACATCGTAGGCGGCTATGCAGCCGGTTACTACAGCTACTCATGGGCCAACGTGCTTGACAATGATGCCTACGAGGCCTTCGTTGAGAAGGGTATTTTCGATAAGGAGACTGCCATGCGCTTCCGCAACGAGGTGCTTGCAAAGGGCGACAGCGATGACCCCATGACCCTCTACAAGAACTTCCGCGGTCAAGAGCCACAATTAGAACCGATGTTAAAAAATCGTGGAATGAAGTAATATTGTGAAAAAAAAGCTATATTTGCACCCTTGATTGCAGTAAAACAAATTAAAAAAAGTAATAATAATCAACTAAAGTAACATGCAAAACAAAGGATTTGTAAAGGTTTTTGCGATATTACTGACCCTGGTGTGTCTGTTTTATCTCTCCTTCTCCGTTGTGACTCGCCACTATAACAATAAGGCGAAAGAGTTAGCCAACGGCGATGAGAAGGTAGAAAAGGACTACCTGGATTCGTTGTCCAACGAGAAGGTTTACTTCGGCAACTGGACACTGAAGGATTGTCGCGAAATGGAGATCAGTTTAGGTTTGGACCTGAAGGGTGGTATGAACGTCATCTTAGAGGTCTCAGTACCCGATGTCATCAAGGTGCTCGCCGATAACAAGAGCGACGAGGCGTTTAACACAGCACTGGCTAATGCTGCTAAGCAGGCTACAACCAGTCAGGACGACGTCATCACGCTGTTTGTTAAAGAGTACAAGAAGTTAGCCCCCGAGTCATCGTTAGCTCAGATTTTTGCCACTCAGCAGTTGAAGGACAAGGTCAACCAAAAGACCAGCGACGCTGAGGTAGAGAAGGTACTTCGATCGGAAGTGAAGGCAGCTATCGACAACTCGTACAACGTGCTTCGTACCCGTATCGACCGCTTCGGTGTGGTTCAGCCCAACATCCAGAGCTTGGAGGACAAGATGGGCCGCATCATGGTGGAACTGCCTGGTATCAAGGAACCCGAACGTGTCAGAAAACTTCTCCAAGGTTCAGCTAATCTGGAATTCTGGGAAACTTACACAGGTAAGGAAATCAGCGGCTACCTGCAGAGCGCAGACATGAAGCTTCGCACCCTCTTGGCCGATGCAGAACCTGCGGCTGAGACAGAAGAAAATGCAGCTGCAGCACCTGCCGTGAGCAAAACAGACAGCTTAGCCGCTGCCCTGAAGGGTGAAAGCAAGAGCGAAGAAGCTACTCTGGAGCAGCTGAAGAAGGATCATCCCCTCTTGGCTATCCTGCAGGTAAGCAACAACGCCGGTCCGGTAGTAGGTTACGCTAATTATAAGGATACCGCAGATATCAACCGCTATCTCTCGATGCCCGAAGTAGCTGCCCAGCTGCCCAAGGATCTTCGTCTGAAGTGGGGTGTATCTCCCTTCGAATATGACCCGAAGGCTCAGACCTTCGAGCTCTACGCCATCAAATCTACTGAACGCAGCGGTAAGGCTCCGCTGGAGGGTGACGTGGTCGTAGATGCCAAGGATGAATACGACCAGTATGGCAAGCCCGCTGTCAGCATGTCAATGAACACCGACGGTGCACGTCGTTGGGCACAGCTGACTAAGCAGAATATCAACCGCAGCATTGCTATCGTACTCGATGGCTATGTCTATTCTGCTCCTAACGTGAACAGCGAAATCACGGGCGGTAACTCACAGATTACCGGCCACTTCACACCCGATCAGGCCAAAGACTTGGCCAACGT
>CAMAMO010000076.1 GCA_945836915.1 uncultured Mediterranea sp. | reverse complement strand
CGAACGAAGGACGAACGAAGATCTATCGAAGACCTAGCGAAGACCTAGCGAAGACCTATCGAAGACCGAACGAGAACCGATACGGAAAAAGCTGATTGTCTTTTTCTGAGTTGACAACTGAAAATGCAGACGGTTTTTTCAAAGCCATGCTGATTTACAAGACGCAATTCAAAAAAGCCATGCTGTTTTTGCTGACACAACAGCCTCTCTTGCCGGACACGCAGAGTCCTGGCTGCTCTGTTCGGATAAAACACATGGTATAGCCCAACCTCTAAGGTAGGTCTAACGTAAGTCCCAAGTTCCTCCCAAGTCACTCTAATCCTCCTCTAATCCCCGATTAGAGATTCGTTAGAGAAACGTTAGAGAAAGATTAGAGATGGATTAAAGCATTGAATGAAGTATAGCTGTAGCATGTAGGGCGCTTTCCCTTGAGAGGCTCAAGCGTATTTTTGCTAATTGCATGAAATACTATCAGTCTGTCAGTTTTCGGCAAATTTAAAGCGCAATCATTTGAATGACAACACATTAGATAGCTGACAGTCTGGCTGATAGTCTGGGCGAGACTGTCAGCCAGACTGTCAGCCTCTTAACCAACTAAGCCACAGCGGTTTAAATCGGAAAATCAGCCCAAACTGACAGACTGACAGTTTATTTACGATTTCTTTCTTTCGTCCCTTGATTACATAGTCATCGCAGCCACTTCCCCTTAGGTTTCCCTTACGTTACTAAGGGGATGCTAAGGGGATGCTAAGAGGATCGTAAGAGAATGCTAAGGGAAAAAACCGTTATTTGAGTAGCTAAGCCTATGCCTCTTTTATGCGGAAATAGAGGAACATAAGATTCATAAAAAAATACTGAATTGATCAGAATGTCCTTAGCCCTTCTGGACACATTTGAACACAGACAAGGGAAGAATGATGATTACAACTGCATCACAACTTCGCCACCTCATCTACTGTCAAGCCGGTCGCCTTGATGATGTCAGCAACGCCTATACCCATTGACTTTAAATTTCTTGCAATTGCCATCGCCTTAGACAGTTCACCCTCGGCACGACCCTCTGCAAGACCTTCAGCTCGGCCCTCGGCACGGCCCTCCGCAAGACCTTCAGCACGGCCTTCAGCGCGACCTTCCATTTTGGCAGTATCGAGTACATCGTTTTGCACCATGATGTCATCCATGTGTGCCTCATAGGCCTTGCGTTCTTTGTCGCTCATGGTCATATATAGCAGCTTCTTACGCGCTTCCTTCAGACCGGGTGTAGAGGTGTTGTCTTTGATGCGGTTGTTCTTCAGATAGTCAAGCCACTCCTCTATGGGCGTGGTGGCTACGCTGTTGAACTCGTTCACGCGGATGATATAATACTCCGGAAAGATGTCATGAGGTACACGCATACGTAGCTCGTCGGCCTCACGGGTGTTGACCTCAAGCAGATCATGGGTGTGGACACCGGTAAAGACCGTCTTGCCATGGTAAAGGTAGTCGTTGCCCTTGCCTAAGTCGAAATAGAGGATGTTGATGGAATAGACCTTCTTCACCTTGTCATACATCTGTCCTATCTCGATGTGCTCAGTGATGGCCTTTGAGACTCCATAGAGCATCCTGTGGAGGAAGTAGAGCTGGCGGGTGAGCTGCACCTCCACGATGATAATCTCGTCCTTGGAGTTCTTTGCCTTGATATCGACACGGTTGAACTTGTCACTGGCATGCTCCTGGTTGCCTTCGCTCTCCAGCAACTCCATGATGGTCACTTTCTCACCGGTCAGAACCGTTATCAGACCTTCGAGCACAGCGAAATTGGCCTTGTCGCGCAACATGCGTTTCACGGCCCAGTCAAAACGGATATACTTATTGTTCACTTCCATAATCCACGTGTATAAGTTCTACGAGGCAAAATTACAAAGAAAAAATGAAACGGCCATCGGTTTGAGGCGAAAATGTCCTATCTTTGCAGAGGAAACAACGCATCAACCACTCCTGCACCATGCATGACGATAACCATCTCTTGATTTACGACCTGCCTGCCTCTCAAGGCAGGGTTGTGGCCTTCAGTACCACCCGTGGAGGTGGATGCAGCACTGGCGCATACGCCAGTTTGAACTGTACCGCTTATACGGGTGATAATCCAGCCTGCGTAGAACGTAACCAGCAATTACTGCGCGATATGCTGCCCTACCCTCCACAGGAGCTCGTGATTCCCTACCAGACGCACGGTACCTCCTGCCTCACCATCGATGAGACCTATCTTAACGCTTCAGCCGAGCAAAAGCAGAAGATGCTGCAAGGGGTGGATGCTTTGACCACCAACCATGCGGACATCTGCCTCTGCATCTCCACAGCCGACTGCATCCCCGTGCTCATCTACGACCAGACTCATCATGCCGCCGCAGCCATCCACGCCGGTTGGCGCGGAACGGTGCAACGTATCGTCAGCCAAACCCTCCAGCAGATGCAACAGCGGTATGGCACGGAAGGCAAGGGGTGCATAGCCTGCATCGGCCCGGGCATCTTGCTCCAAGCCTTCGAGACGGGAGATGAAGTGTATGAAGCCTTTGCCGCTGCAGGGTTCCCCATGTCACAACTCTCCTACCGTCATCCCTCCACGCAGAAGTATCACCTGGACCTCCCTGCCGCCAACTTGCTCCAGCTGCAAGAGTTCGGCATTCCCATCGCTCAGATTGAGCAATCAGGGATCTGCACCTACACCCAGCACGACCGCTTCTTCTCCGCCCGCCGCTTAGGCATCAAGTCGGGCCGCATCCTTTCTGGTATCATGCTAAGGTAAATCTTGGATATATCGGGTTTTTTCCCTACATTTGCACCCTGTAAATATGTTACGAGCTATGTCAGAATCAAGCCATATCCTTATTAAAGGTGCACGCGTCAATAACTTGAAGCAGATTGACGTGGAGATTCCACGCAACAAACTGGTGGTGATAACCGGTCTTTCGGGGTCGGGCAAGTCGTCGCTGGCCTTTGACACCCTCTATGCAGAGGGGCAACGGCGCTACGTGGAGAGCCTCAGCAGCTATGCGCGCCAGTTCTTAGGGCGCATGAGCAAACCGGAGTGCGACTACATCAAAGGCATTCCGCCAGCCATCGCCATCGAACAGAAGGTGACGAGCCGTAACCCACGCTCCACCGTGGGCACCTCGACCGAAATCTATGAATACCTGCGCCTGCTCTTTGCCCGCGTGGGCCACACCTTCAGCCCCGTGAGCGGACAGGAGGTGAAGAAACACTCGGTAGAAGACCTGGTCAACTGCATGCTGGAGCAGGAGGAGGGCACCCGATTCACGGTGCTGGCCCCCATCGTGCCCCGTGAAGGGCGCACCTTAGCGCAGCAGATTGAGCTGGACCAGAAGCAGGGATTCAACCGCCTGGAGGTGAACGGCAAACCGCTGCGCATCGAGGAGTATGCGTGGAAAGAGGGCGATGTGGTTTTCCTGCTGGTGGATCGCATGGCCGTTTCGAAAGAGAAAGAGAGCATCAGCCGACTGACCGACTCGGTAGAGACGGCGTTGTACGAGGGCGACGGTGCCTGCATGCTGCGCTTCTACCGCGCCGACGGCTCCACCAGCCTCTACCGCTTCAGCTCGAAGTTCGAGGCCGACGGCATCACCTTTGAGGAGCCCAACGACCAGATGTTCAGCTTCAACTCACCCCTCGGAGCCTGTCCGGAGTGCGAAGGCTTCGGCCGCATCATCGGCATTGACGAACACCTGGTTATCCCCGACCGCTCACTCTCCATCTACGACGGCGCGGTGGTCTGCTGGCGTGGCGAGGTGATGGGCGAATGGCGCGACATGGTAATCCGTGGCGCCGAAAAGGCAGGATTGCCCATCTTCACCCCCTACATCGACCTGACCGACGAACAGCGTCGCATGCTTTGGGAGGGCACCCCCTACTTTGAGGGCATCAACGCCTTCTTCAAGATGGTGCAAGAGAATCAATACAAGATACAATACCGCGTGATGCTGGCCCGCTACCGCGGCAAAACCACCTGTCCGCGCTGCCATGGCACCCGCCTGAAGCCGGAGGCCAACTACGTGAAGGTGGGCGGAAAGAGCATCTCGGAGTTGGTGGAGATGCCTGTTACGGAGCTGAAAGCCTTCTTTGCACAGCTCACCCTCACGCCCCACGAGCAGGAGATAGCCAAGCGTATCCTGACGGAGATCAACAACCGCCTGCAGTTCCTGCTCGACGTCGGCTTGGGCTATCTGACGATGAACCGCCTGAGCAACTCGCTCTCGGGCGGCGAGAGCCAACGCATCAACTTAGCGACCTCGTTAGGCAGCAGCCTGGTAGGCAGCCTCTACATCCTCGACGAGCCCAGCATCGGCCTCCACAGCCGCGACACCGAACGCCTCATCAAGGTGCTGCGCCAGCTGCAACAGTTAGGCAATACGGTGGTGGTGGTAGAGCACGACGAGGAGATTATCCGTGCGGCCGACTACATCATCGACATCGGTCCCAAAGCGGGCCGGTTGGGCGGTGAGGTGGTATGGCAGGGCGATGCCCAGCAGCTGCTGAGCCACCCCGACGAGGTACCCGAGAGCCAAAGCTACACGGTGAATTACCTGTTGGGGCGTGAGACCATCCCCGTACCGCGGAGCCGCCGCTTCTGGAACAACTACATCGAGATCAAAGGAGCCCGCGAGAACAACCTCAAGGGGGTGGATGTACGCTTTCCTCTCAATGTCATGACCGTGGTGACAGGCGTCAGCGGTTCGGGCAAGAGCACCCTGGTGCGCGACATCTTCTACCGCGCCCTGAAGCGCGAGTTGGATGAGTGCAGCGAGCGCCCCGGCGAATTCTCCGCCATCGGCGGCGACCTGCTCGACCTACGCAACGTGGAGTTTGTCGATCAGAACCCCATCGGCCGCTCCTCGCGCAGCAACCCAGTCACCTACCTGAAGGCCTACGACGAGATACGCAAGCTCTATGCCGAGCAGCCCTTAGCCAAGCAGATGGGTTGGGGAGCAGGCTACTTCAGCTTCAACAGCGAGGGGGGCCGTTGCGAAGAGTGTAAGGGCGAAGGCAAGGTGACCATCGAGATGCAGTTCATGGCCGACCTGCAGCTGGAGTGCGAGTCGTGCCACGGCAAGCGCTTCAAGAAGGAGACCTTAGAGGTGAGGTTCCACGACGCCAGCATCTACGACCTATTAGAGATGACCGTGAACCAAGCCATCGAGTTCTTCACCCAGCATGGCCAGAAAAAGATAGTAAAGCGTCTCAAGCCCCTTCAGGATGTGGGCCTTGGCTACATCAAGTTGGGCCAATCCTCCTCCACCCTCTCTGGCGGCGAGAACCAGCGCGTCAAATTAGCCTACTACCTCAGTCAGGAGAAGAGCGACCCTACCCTCTTCATCTTCGACGAGCCCACCACCGGCCTCCACTTCCACGACATCAAGAAGCTGCTCGAGTCGTTCGACGCCCTGCTGCAACGGGGTCACACCATCGTCATCATTGAGCACAACATGGACGTCATTAAGTGCGCCGACCACCTCATCGACCTCGGTCCCGAGGGTGGAAAAGAGGGAGGCCGAATCGTCATCACCGGCACGCCGGAACAGGTAGCCGCCTGCCCCGAAAGCTACACCGGCCAATTCCTAAAAGAAAAGCTGCTCGACTCCTAACACCTCAGGCCCCTGGTGCGCTCCGCTTGAGAATAGGGTGCACTCCGTTTGTGCCACGGGGTTACTTCTCCCCCAGTTCAATCACCTCCAGGTCCTTGAACTGCCCCTGGTCGATGAGGAAGCGCACCAGCGTGCGTACTTTGTGGAAGCCCTGCTTGCCGGCGGCACCGGGATTGATGTGGAGCATGCCTAACGTGCGGTCATACTTCACCTTGAGGATATGCGAGTGACCGCTGATAAAGAGCTTGGGCGGACGGGTAAGGAGCGAACCACGCACTGAGGGGTCGTAATTGCCTGGGTAGCCCCCGATATGCTTCATCAGCACCTCGGCCCCCTCCACCGTAAAGCGCAGCGTCTGCGGAAAGCGGGCGCGCAGTTCGTGGCCGTCGATGTTGCCATAGACCGCCCGCAGCGGATGCAGCGCCGCCAGGCGGTCGGCCAGCTCCAGCGACCCGATATCACCCGCATGCCATATCTCGTCACAATCCGCAAAATAGTGGGCATACCGCGCGTCCCAATAGCCATGTGTATCACTTAATAAGCCAATTTTTATCATCTTTCGTTTGTTTATCTGCGCAAAGGTAACTATTTTTGCATAAAAATTAGCCTGACATAGCCATGGAAAAACGATATTTTAAGCGAGACATCAGTTGGCTGTCGTTCAACTACCGTGTCCTTCTCGAAGCTGCGGATGAGAGTCTGCCTCTGTATGAGCGCATTAACTTCATCTCGATCTACTCCTCCAACCTGGAAGAGTTCTATAAGATTCGTGTGGCCGACCATAAGGCCATTGCCGAGGGGGTGATACCCGCCGAGGATGATGAATCGCAGCAAGAGGCGGAGCAACTGATGGAGGCCATCAACAACGAGGTGAACCGCCAACTCGATGAACGCGTACGCATCTACGAACAGCTC
This sequence comes from uncultured Mediterranea sp., assembly GCA_945836915.1. Lineage (GTDB taxonomy): Bacteria > Bacteroidota > Bacteroidia > Bacteroidales > Bacteroidaceae > Bacteroides. The sequence continues at coordinate 3,378 of CAMAMO010000076.1, read as the reverse complement.
ATCCTGCCCGCCCTACGCCGCAACCACATCATCTTCTACCAAGACTGCAACGTTGAGTATGCCCATAAGGAGTTCATCAACCGTTTCTTCCGTGAGGAGATAATGCCCTACCTCTCGCCCGTACCGGTCACCAAGGGGGTGGTCTCCTTCCTGCGCACCGACCGGCTCTACCTGGCCGTCAAGCTGCACCAGCGGGGTGTGGAGCCCATCTCGCCCCTCTACACGCAGTATTACGTCATGAAGCTGCCCCACGCCAAGGTGCCCCGCTTCATCGAACTGCCCCGCATCGGCGAGAACTACTACCTGATGTTCATCGAAGACATCATCAAGGCCAACCTCGACGCCATCTTCCCCGGCTTTGAGATTGAGAGCTGCTACAGCATCAAGATTTCGCGCGACGCCGACATCTACATCCCTGACACGGCCGACACCAAGGAGATAGTGGAGACGGTGAAAAAGAAGGTGAAGAAGCGCAAGACAGGGGCCGTCTGTCGCTTTGTCTATGACCGCAATATGCCAGCCGATTTCCTGGAGTACCTCACCCACGCCTACCACATCAAGCCCAGCGAGATGGTGCCCGGCAACAAGCACCTTAACCTGGAGGACCTGCGCCTGCTACCCAACCCCAACCCGGCCGTCAAGCCCATTCGCAAGCCCCAACCCATGCGCCTCAACTGTCTGGATGCCAACGAGAGCATCTTCAACTACGTGATGCAGCGCGACTTGATGCTCCACTATCCCTACCACGCCTTCGACCACTTTATTCACTTCCTCTTCGAGGCCGTACACGACCCCACGGTGACAGAGATTATGGTGACCCAATACCGCGTGGCAGAAAATTCCAGCGTCATCAACGCCCTGATAGCGGCGGCTCAGAACCACAAGAAGGTGACCGTCTTCGTAGAGCTGAAGGCCCGCTTCGACGAGGAGAACAACCTGGCCACCGCCGAGATGATGAAGGCCGCCGGCATCCACATCATCTTCTCCATACCCAAGCTCAAGGTGCACGCCAAGACCGCCTTGGTGCTCCGCCGCGACGAGCAGGGCCACAAGCTGCCCGGCATCGCCTACATCAGCACCGGCAACTTCAATGAAAAGACCGCCAAGCTCTACGCCGACATCGGCCTCTTCACCAGCCACCCCGTGCTGGTCAACGACCTGCACAACCTCTTCCGCACGCTGCAGGGCAAGAAGGGGGCCGTGTTCCACAAACTGTTAGTGGCCCAGTTCAACCTGGTGCCCACCCTCAACCGCCTCATCGACCGCGAAATCGCCCTAGCCCGCGAGGGGAAGAAGGGGCGCATTGTTTTGAAGATGAACGCTCTGCAAGACCCCACCATGATAGACCGCCTCTACGAAGCCTCTGAGGCTGGCGTGGAGATTGACCTCATCGTGCGCGGTATCTGCTGCCTCATCCCCGGCCAGCCCTACAGCCGTAACATCCGCGTCACCCGCATTGTCGATACCTTCCTGGAACATGCCCGCGTCTGGTACTTCGGCGGCAACGGCAAGCCCCAGCTCTTCCTCGGCTCGCCCGACTGGATGCGCCGCAACCTCTACCGCCGCATCGAAGCCGTCACCCCCGTGCTCGACCCCTCCCTGAAGCAAGAGCTCATCGACATGCTGCAGATCCAGCTCGACGACCGGCGCAAAGCCTGCTTCGTGGATAGCGAGCAACACAACCTCTGGAAGAGCCCCCACCCCCAGCGGGAGAAGGTACGGTCGCAATACACCTTTTACGACTACCTCAAGGCCAAGAACAATGCCGGCACCATCACGCCCCTGTTGTAACACTTTTGTAACAGATATGACATCATGGCGAAACAGCCACTCCGTAGCTTTGCAGCCAGAAATATCATATCTGTTACATTATGGAACCTCTCTATTTAGGTATCGTCATCTTCCTCTTTGTGCTCGCCATCTTCGACTTGGTGGTGGGTGTGAGCAATGATGCCGTCAACTTCTTGCAATCGGCCGTCGGCGCCAAGGCGGCCTCGTTTCGAACCATCCTTCTGGTGGCCGCCACCGGCGTCTTCATCGGTGCCTCGCTCAGCAACGGCATGATGGACATCGCCCGCCACGGCATCTACCAGCCCGAGTATTTCTACTTCGAGGAGATCATGACCATTCTGCTGGCCGTGATGCTGACCGACGTGGTGCTGCTCGACCTTTTCAACACCTTGGGCCTACCCACCTCGACCACCGTTTCCATGGTCTTCGAGCTATTAGGTGGCACCTTTGCCCTGGCGCTTTACAAGAGTTGGAGCGACCCCACGCTGGAGTTAGGTCAGCTCATCAACACCGATAAGGCGCTGCAGGTCATCATGGGTATCTTTGTCTCCGTGGCCATCGCCTTCTTCTTCGGCATGGTGGTGCAGTGGCTGGCTCGCCTCATTTTCACCTTCAACTACAAGCGCCACCAGCGCTGGAGCATCGCCCTGTTCGGCGGTATCGCCGCCACCTCCATCCTCTACTTCATGCTGATTAAGGGGTTGAAGGACAGCTCCTTCATGACGCCCGATTACAAGGCGTGGATTCACGACAATACCCTGCTGCTGATTGGTTGCTTCATGGCCTTCTTCACCGTGGTGATGCAGATTCTGCACTGGTGCCGTGTCAATATCTTCAAGGTGGTGGTGCTGATGGGCACCTTCGCGCTGGCCTTGGCCTTTGCCGGCAACGACCTGGTCAACTTCATCGGTGTCCCCTTGGCCGGCTACTCCTCCTTCATGGACTACACCGCCAACGGTGCGGAGGTGGGTGTCGATGGATTCCTTATGACCTCGCTCACCCAGTCGGCCCGCACCCCTTGGATTTTCCTCTTCGGCGCCGGCGTCATCATGGTCTATGCCTTAGCCACCTCGAAGAAGGCGCAAAACGTTATCAAGACCTCGGTCGATCTAGCCCGTCAGGACGAGGGTGAAGAGGGCTTCGGCAGCACCCCCCTGGCCCGTACGCTGGTCCGCGTCAGTCTGAGCATGGCCAACGGGATGAGTAAGATAGTCCCCCTGCGCACCCAGCAGTGGGTGGGTAGCCGCTTCTGCAAGGACGAAGCCATCTTGGCCAACGGTGCCGCCTTCGACCTGGTGCGCGCCTCGGTCAACTTGGTTCTCGCCGGACTGCTCATCGCCGTGGGTACCTCGCTCAAGCTCCCCCTCTCCACCACCTACGTCACCTTCATGGTGGCCATGGGTAGCTCGCTGGCCGACCGCGCCTGGGGCCGCGACTCTGCCGTCTATCGTATCACAGGTGTGCTCAGCGTCATCAGCGGCTGGTTCATCACCGCCGGAGCCGCCTTCACCATCTGCTATTTCGTCACCACGCTCATCTACTTCGGCGGCACCACCGCCATCCTCATCATGATAGCCCTTGTGGTCT
>CAMAMO010000075.1 GCA_945836915.1 uncultured Mediterranea sp. | reverse complement strand
GGTGTATTCATCGACCTGGGTGGCGTAGATGGTCTGATTCACATCACCGACCTCTCTTGGGGCCGCGTAAGCGATCCGCATGAGGTGGTTGAACTCGACCAGAAGCTCAACGTCGTTATCCTGGACTTCGACGACGAGAAGAAGCGTATCGCTCTCGGTCTGAAGCAACTCACTCCTCATCCTTGGGATGCTCTGGATGCTAACCTCAAGGTGGGCGACCACGTGAAGGGTAAAGTGGTTGTGATGGCTGACTACGGTGCATTCATCGAAATCGCTCCCGGTGTAGAGGGTCTGATCCACGTTTCTGAAATGTCTTGGAGCCAGCACCTGCGTTCTGCTCAGGACTTCATGAAGGTGGGCGACGAGGTTGAGGCTGTTGTCCTGACACTCGACCGCGAAGAGCGCAAGATGTCTCTCGGCATCAAGCAGCTCAAGGCTGATCCCTGGGAGAGCATCGAGGAGAAGTATCCTATCGGCAGCAAGCACACCGCTAAGGTACGCAACTTCACCAACTTCGGTGTATTCGTTGAAATCGAAGAGGGTGTTGACGGCCTGATCCACATCTCTGACCTCTCTTGGACTAAGAAGGTGAAGCACCCCTCTGAGTTCACTCAGATTGGCGCTGACATCGACGTGGTTGTGCTCGAAATCGACAAGGAGAACCGTCGTCTGAGCCTCGGTCACAAGCAGCTCGAGGAGAATCCTTGGGATGTATTCGAGACCGTATTCACCGTAGGTAGCATCCACGAGGGTACCATCATCGAAATGCTCGACAAGGGTGCCGTTGTCGCTCTGCCCTATGGCGTGGAAGGCTTCGCTACACCTAAGCACCTCGTTAAGGAGGATGGCTCACAGGCTCAGCTCGAAGAGAAGCTGCAGTTCAAGGTGATTGAGTTCAACAAGGACGCTAAGCGTATCATCCTCTCTCACAGCCGCATCTTCGAGGATGCTGCCAAGGCTGAGGAGCGCGCTGAGAAGAAGGCTGCCAAGAAGGCTAACAGCAAGAAGGAAGAGACACCTATGGTACAGAACGTTGCCGCTTCTACTACCCTGGGTGACATCGACGCTCTGGCTGCCCTGAAGGAACAGCTTGAGGCTGGCAAGAAGAAATAAGGTTCGACTTGCTAAACATTCTGAATTGACAGAATAACAATAAAGGGAGCATCTGCCATAGGCGTGGGTGCTCCCTTCTTTATTCACTTAACTTACTAAACTTGAATGACTAAACAAGACTATGACGAAAGAGACTAAGGCGGTAGTTTATGCCGCTATCGCTGTGCTGAGCTGGAGTACCGTGGCTACAGCGTTTAAGATGGCTTTGAGATACTTGAGCCATGACGAGATGTTGACGGTGGCCTGCGTGGCCTCGTTACTGGTGTTTACCGTGCTGCTGACAGTGCAGAGAAAATGGGGCGATTTGGCCCGGCTCTCTGCCAAAGAGTGGGGGAGAATGGCGCTGTTAGGTTTGCTCAATCCCGTAGCTTACTATTTGGTTCTGTTCAAGGCGTACGATTTGCTGCCAGCCCAGGTGGCGCAGCCTATCAACTACGCGTGGCCTATCGTGCTGCTGGTGCTGTTGGCGCTGTTTGGCGGACAGCCTATTCCGCGCAAGAAGTATATTGGTATGTTCCTCTCGTTGGGTGGTGTCGCCCTCATCTCGTTGGGCGGTGGCGGCTTGACGGGCAGCTCGCTCTCTGTGGCTGGTCTGCTGTTAGCTGCACTCAGCGCCTTGCTGTGGGCCCTCTACTGGATGGTGAACAAGAGGGTGGTGGCTAAGATGGATAGCAGCCTTGTGCTTTGGGTCAGCTTCCTGGTTAGCAGCGTGGTGATGCTGTTGATGACCGCTCCCCGCTTGGCGCAACACATCACGCTACAGGGGGCGTTGGCCAGTGGCTACGTGGGGTGGTTTGAGATGGGTATTCCTTTCATCTGCTTTGGTGCGGCTATGCGTATGACCTCCAATCCGGCACTCATCAATCAACTCTGTTACCTCTCGCCCTTTCTCTCACTCTTCTTCATCGCTACCATTTTGGGCGAGACCATTCTGCTGACCACCTACATCGGTTTGGCGCTGATTGTGGGGGGCTTAATTTATAATAAATAAAATTTTTCGCAGATTTTGTGATAAATATTTGGTTGTTTGCTTGATTAGCTTTACATTTGCAACCGATTTAACAAATTAGAGAAGAAATGAACCGTATCGCATTACATCATCATCACCATCATCACCTGACGAATCAATTCGGTGGGCAGTGAGGTGTGTGTATGTTTGCTACAGAACTCATTTATCAGCAAAAGGCTTACCGAGGAGATACCTGGTAAGCCTTTTGTCATTGTAACAGGTCACAGAATAGTAAAATTAAAACAGATAGAACAGATGCTTAGAATTGCAGTACAGGCCAAGGGCCGACTTTATGATGAGACGATGAATTTCCTGGAGGAATCAGACATCAAACTGAGTGTAGCCAAGCGCACCCTGCTGGTGCAGTCCACCAACTTCCCGCTGGAGGTGCTCTTCTTGCGCGATGATGATATTCCGCAAACGGTAGCGACCGGTGTGGCTGATATCGGTATCGTGGGTGAGAATGAGTATGTGGAGCGTGCCGAGGATGCCGAGATTGTGAAGCGCCTGGGTTTCAGTAAGTGCCGCCTCTCTTTGGCCATCCCTAAGAACGAGGTCTATGAGGGTCTGGAGTGGTTCGAGGGTAAGAAGATTGCCACCTCTTATCCCGGTATCTTGCGCAACTTCCTCCGAGAGAAGGGGGTTCAGGCAGATATTCACGTCATTACCGGTTCGGTGGAGGTGTCGCCTGGTATTGGTTTGGCGGATGCCATCTTTGATATCGTCAGCTCAGGCTCTACATTGGTTAGCAACCGCCTGAAGGAGGTGGAAGTGGTGCTGAAGAGCGAGGCGCTGCTGATTGGTAACCGCCACCTCAGCGAGGAGAAGCAAGAGATTCTCAAGGAGCTGCTCTTCCGCATGGATGCGGTGCGTACAGCCGAGGATAAGAAGTATGTGCTGATGAATGCACCCAGCGACAAACTGGATGATATCGTAGCGGTCTTGCCCGGTATGAAGAGCCCTACGGTGATGCCTTTGGCTCAAAAGGGGTGGTGCTCGGTACATACGGTGCTGGATGAGAAGTGTTTCTGGGAGATTATCGGCAAGCTGAAGGCCCTTGGTGCCGAGGGTATCCTGGTGTTGCCTATTGAAAAGATGATTCCATAAGGTCTGAAGTATGAAGAAGATATTTTATCCCTCCCCGGCGGAGTGGGAGGAGTTGTTGAAACGCCCCACCTTGCGGACGGAGGAGCTGATGGAGACGGTGAAAGGTCTGGTTGAAGAGGTACGTCAAGGTGGCGACCAAGCGGTCATGGCGCTGGAGGAGAAGTTTGACAAGGTGTCGCTGAGCGCCTTGGAGGTCTCCGCTGAAGAGCGGCAGGAGGCTGAACAACTGGTTAGCGAGGAACTTAAAAAGGCTATTCGTTTGGCGGCTGGAAATATCCGTCGGTTCCACGAGGCGCAACGTTTCGAAGGGGTGCAGGTAGAGACACAGCCAGGGGTGACCTGTTGGCAGAAGGCGGTTCCTATCGAGAAGGTGGGACTCTATGTGCCAGGAGGTACGGCACCTCTCTTCTCTACCGTGCTGATGTTGGCTATTCCGGCCTCGATTGCCGGATGTAAGGAGCTGGTGCTCTGCACACCACCCATGAAGAACGGCCGGGTGCATCCTGCCGTGCTCTATGCCGCAGGGGTGGCTGGTGTGAAGCGTGTCTTTAAGATTGGAGGCGTGCAGGCTATCGCAGCGATGGCCTACGGCACGGAGAGTGTGCCGCACGTCTATAAGATTTTCGGCCCTGGCAACCAGTATGTCACGGCGGCTAAGCAGTTGGTCAGCCTCCGTCAGGTGGCGATTGATATGCCTGCGGGACCCTCTGAGGTGGAGGTGCTGGCCGATGAAACAGCCAATCCCACCTTTGTAGCTGCTGACCTCTTGAGCCAAGCGGAGCATGGAGCGGACAGCCAAGCGGTGCTGATTTCCACCAGCGAAAAGTTGGTTGAGGAGGTGGAGCGGGAGGTGGCCCGTCAGTTGGCGGAGCTGCCCCGTCAGGAGATAGCCGCCAAGGCGCTTCAGTGGAGCAAGCTGATTGTGGTACGCACCATGGAGGAAGCGATGGCGATGACCAACGCTTATGCGCCCGAGCATCTGATTATCGAGGCGGCCGACTATCTCACACTGGCTCAGCAGGTGGAGCATGCAGGCAGCGTGTTCCTCGGCTCATTGACCCCTGAGAGCGCAGGCGACTATGCCTCGGGTACCAATCATACCCTGCCTACCAACGGCTATGCCAAAGCCTACAGCGGCGTTTGCCTCGACAGTTTCATGCGCAAGATGACCTTCCAGGAGATTCGTCCCGAAGGGCTGCTGCGTATCGGTCCAGCCATTGAAACCATGGCCGCTGGCGAAGCGCTGAATGCCCACAGATTAGCCGTGACACGAAGATTAGCTACACTAAAACAGAACGGATTATGAAACCATTGAACGAACTGATTCGGGCGAATGTGCTACGGATGGAACCCTACTCATCCGCTCGCGACGACTATAAAGGCAAAACCGCATCGGTCTTTCTCGATGCCAACGAAAACCCATTTAACTCACCCATCAACCGCTATCCAGACCCCCGTCAGAGTGAACTGAAGGCGGCATTGTGCCAAATCAAGAAGGTCCAACCAGAACAGCTCTTTCTGGGCAACGGCAGCGACGAGGCGATTGACCTGATGTATCGCGCCTTCTGCGAGCCACGGATGGATAATGTGGTGGCCATAGCACCTACCTATGGCATGTATGAGGTGTGTGCTGAGATGAATGATGTGGCGTACCGCAAGGTGATGCTCGCTGAAGGGTTCACCCTCTCGGCAGAGAAACTGCTTGCGGCTACGGACCAGAAGACTAAACTGATCTGGATCTGCTCTCCAAACAATCCTACGGGAAATGACTTCGGTGTGAGCGAGATTGAAAAGGTCATCAAGAAGTTTCAGGGATTGGTCATCGTGGACGAGGCCTATATCGACTTTGCCAATCGGCAGAGTTTGATCCATCGGCTGGAGGAGTTCCCCAATCTGGTGGTGCTGCAGACCTTCTCTAAGGCGTGGGGATGTGCGGCTATCCGTCTGGGTATGGCCTTTGCATCGCCTGAAATCATCGGGGTGATGAACAAGATTAAGTATCCCTATAATGTCAATTTACTGACCCAACAGGAGGCTCTCCGTATCTTAGAACGCCATTATGAGGTGGAACGCTGGGTAGAGAATTTGATTGAAGAGCGTGCACGCCTCATTCAAGAGATGAAGGCGCTGCCGCTGACCGTAAAGATTTATCACACCGATGCCAACTTCTTCTTGGTGAAGGTGACCGATGCCGTGGCCATCTACAACTACCTGGTGAACGAGGGCATCATCGTCAGGAACCGCCATTCTGTGGCGCTCTGTGGCAACTGTCTGCGCATTACCGTGGGCAAGCGGGTGGAGAATGAGCGACTCATCGAGGCGTTGAAGCAGTGGAATACAGCATCTAAATAGGGAAGGAGAACGTATGAAGAAACGTGTTTTGTTTATCGACCGCGATGGAACATTAGTGATTGAACCGCCTGTGGACTACCAGCTGGATGCGTTTGAGAAGTTGGAATTTTATCCCAAAGCCATCCGAAATCTGGCTTTTCTACGCAGCAGACTCGACTTTGAGTGGGTGATGGTAACCAACCAGGATGGGTTGGGTACAGACTCGTTCCCCGAAGAGACCTTCTGGCCCGTTCATAATCTGGTGATGAAGACCTTGGCAGGTGAGGGTATCTGTTTTGATAAGGTCTGCATTGACCGCTCCATGCCTGAAGAGAATGCCCCCACACGGAAGCCGCGCACAGGTATGCTGACAGACTATCTGGATAATCCAGACTATGACCTGGCTAACAGTTACGTCATCGGCGACCGTCCTACGGATGTGGAACTGGCTCTGAACCTCGGTTGCAAGGCCATCTTGCTGCAGGAGGATAAGTCGCTCTTGCGCTGCTATGCCGCGGAGAGAGGTTCGGCAGAGGCTATGCCCTGGGGGGAGGAGGCGTGTGAATCCTTTGCCCGCCAGCTGGAGGAGGTCTGTGTCTTGGCCTCACCAGACTGGGATAAGGTGTGCGAGTTTATCTTTGCCGGCGAACGCCACGCGGAGGTGCGTCGTACCACGCGTGAGACCGATATCCATGTCTCTCTTAACCTGGATGGAACGGGCGAATGCCAAATCTCCACCGGATTGGGCTTCTTTGACCACATGCTTGAGCAGATTGCAAAACATGGTCACATCGACCTGCAGATTGAGGTGAAAGGCGACCTCTACGTCGATGAGCACCACACGATTGAAGATACCGGTTTGGCGTTGGGCGAGTGCCTCTATCAGGCGCTGGGCAGTAAGCGGGGTGTGGAGCGTTACGGCTATGCCTTGCCGATGGATGATTGCCTCTGCCAGGTCTGCCTTGATTTTGGTGGCCGTCCCTGGTTGGTGTGGGATGCGGAGTTTAAGCGTGAAAAGATTGGCGAAATGCCTACCGAGATGTTCTTCCATTTCTTTAAGTCGCTGAGCGATACGGCTCGGATGAATCTGAATATCAAGGCAGAGGGAGAGAATGAACATCATAAGATTGAGGGTATCTTCAAAGCTTTGGCCCGTGCGCTGAAGATGGCCGTGAAGCGAGACATCTACCATTACCAGCTGCCCTCTTCAAAAGGTGTCCTTTAATTATTAGCCTGATTGGTTGCATATATGACCTGAAAATCGTATATTTGCAAGCAATTAAGGTCAATAAACTCATAAACGAAAATAGATATGGATCATTTGGTACTGTTGAGTCTCCCCAGTGGCTCTGAATTTTTGATTATTCTGCTCATCGTTCTTCTCCTTTTTGGTGGAAAGAAAATCCCTGAACTGATGCATGGATTGGGTAAGGGCGTCAAGAGCTTCAAAGAGGGAATCAATGAGGCGAAAGAGGAGATCAATAAGGCGGCTGAAGAGGAAGAGAAGAAAGATAAATAGGCAGGAGTGACCGAAAGGGGTGTGGTGACCAGGAAAAATGTGTGGTGACATGGAGAAGGAACTGACGTTTTGGGATCATCTCGATGTGTTGCGCTTTGCGCTGATGAGGGTGTTTGCCGTCTGGTTTGTGCTGGCGGTGGGCTATTTCATCGCCATGCCGTCGCTCTTCGACGCTGTCATCTTGGCACCCTGTCACAACGACTTCCCTTTCTATGATCTGTTGCGTTGGGTGGGACGCAGTTTCCATCTGGAAGACCCTTTCTTTACCGAGGCCTTCAGCGTGAAGTTGGTCAATATTAACCTGGCTGCCCCCTTCTTTATTCATCTCTCTACGGCTTTTGGCCTCTCGGTGGTGACGGCCACGCCCTATCTCTTCTGGGAGGTGTGGCGTTTTGTGGCTCCAGCGCTCTATCCTCATGAGCGGAGTGGGGTCAAGAAGGCCTTGACGTTGGGTACAGGTATGTTCTTCATTGGCCTCCTTGTAGGTTACTACATGGTCTATCCCTTGACCCTCCGTTTCCTCTCCACCTATCAACTCAGCACAACGATAGAGAATGTCATTTCGCTTAATAGCTACATTGACAATTTCATGATGTTGGTGCTCTGCATGGGTTTGGCTTTCGAACTGCCGTTGGTCACCTGGCTGCTCTCACTGTTCGGCATTATCAAGCGCAGCATGCTCAGAAAGTACCGTCGCTACGCCGTGGTGATTATCGTCACCGTGGCTGCCATCATTACGCCTACGGGCGACCCCTTCACCTTGATGGTGGTCAGCATCCCGCTCTATCTGCTCTATGAGCTGAGTATCTTGATGGTGAAACGTTGATAGCGCGCTATCTCTTTTGAATCTCGATATCGACGATGAGGGGTAGATGGTCGCTGTAACCTCCCTGATAATTGGCGCCTTGATAGGTGCGACAAGGCATCTCTCCGCCGTAGCTTTTGTCATCAGTCAGCAGAAAGGAGAGCGGTGCAATCTCTGCCGATTCTGGAATAAGATGTGGCGAGTGGTTGGATTGAAGCAGGAGTCCGTTGGCTACGATATGGTCAATCGTCTCCCAGATTCCTTGATACTTGTAGCTGCCTTTAATCGCTTTAAGTGAGGAACAGCGGCGATTAGCCAGCAGGTTATAGAGTTGATTGGTTTGTGGCTCCTCAGAGGTGAGTGGCTTGGCCTTTAATGTCTTGGCGAGTGCAGGACCTGTAGCTGATTCATTGAAATCGCCCATGAGCAGAAGATGAGGATTTTGACGTGTTTGACTGAGAGAATCACACAGTTGCTTGGCCCGACGGGCTACATGTTGTCGGTAAGGCTCCGTTTGACGTGTGCCTCCCAGGCGTGAGGGGAGGTGAAGGAGCACGACATCCAGTGTATCGCCACCCACCAATGTGCCACATACATGGAGCAGGTCGCGCGTAGGCCGTTCATTAGGCAAATTGGCGCGGATGGATTGCTGATAGAGCAGCTTGAATTTATCGGGGCGGTAGAGTAGGGCTATATCAATGCCGCGAACATCGAGAGATGAGGTCATGACGTAGCGATACCCGTTTTGACGCAGTGGGGAGTAGTGGATGAGCTGTTCAATGGTTTGAGGGCTTTCCACCTCATAGAGTCCGATAAGGAGTGGCATCTCTCCATGGGCATACGCTCTTCCCTCACTATCTGACGAGGCCGATGGACCGCCAATAGCGATCAGCACCTTGGCTATGGCATTAATTTTTCGGTAGTAACGTCCGCTTGTCCAGTGCCGCATGCCCTCCGGAAGATACTCCTCATCCGCTTTGAGCGAGTCGTCCAGACAGTCAAAGAGATTCTCTACGTTGTAGCTGACGATTCGATAACGCAGACACTCCCCATGAGTCTGTGCCTTCACAAGGGGCGTGAAGAACCATCCGATGAGGAGTGTCAGTAGGATGATCATCAATCCACCATTTTGTTGATGAAATAGGGAGCCTGTTGGCGCCAGAAGGGCCAGTCGTGATCGACGTCGTAACCCCAATAGTCAAACCAAGCGTTGTTAACACCCTTCTCTTTCAAGATGCGATCCATTTCGCGGGTGCTCCATAACAGGTCATCTTCCCAGCGGCCTTGGCCCACACAGAAGGTTATCTTCCGCTCACGGTATTGTTGCATCCAGGGGTGGTCGCCAGGCATCTGTTGCAGGAAATCCTGCGGCGAGTTGGCATAGACCAAATCGTCCATATAGCCGTCAAAACCGTACGAGGCGTGATAGAGGCCACTCATGGCCAGCATGCCATTGAAGAGGTCTGGCCGGCGGAAGAAGAAATTGGCAGCATGGAAACCACCCATTGAGCAACCGGTGGTGATGAACATCTGTTCACCGCTTACGCGCAGGTTGGGCAGTAATTCATCGACCACGTAGTGGAACCAGCGCTCATGCTGCTCAATACGCCAACGCTTGTCGCCACCTTTGTTCGACCAGGTTTCCCAATCGATGCCATCTACACAGATGACACGGATACGGCCGGCGTCAATCATCGGAGCCAGCACACCAATCATGCCATAGTTTTCCCAATCATAAAAGCGACCATCTTGGCAGGGAAATGCCAGCAGGGCCTGGCCGTCGTGGCCATAGATTTTATATTCCATTTCGCGGCAGAGGTTGTAACTCCACCATTTGTGATATTCGATGTTCATGGGTTTATGGTGTGATTAAAAACAATCATTTTCTGTTGCAGGCATCATGCAGGAAGGCCTCACGCTCCTCGACGGTGCGGAAGCGGGCAATGTAGGCTTGGTCACCCATAGCGCCTGACAATGCTTTGGCAATGCGGGGACTCATCATCATGGCGTAACCGTACTTTTGCAGCATGGCTTGATGATCGAGTACATAGTGCTGGTTATCGCGACGGCCTGCAAAGACGCAGAAGTAGTCATCATGCGGATCGGGTGTGGTGCGGC
>CAMAMO010000074.1 GCA_945836915.1 uncultured Mediterranea sp. | reverse complement strand
GGCGGAATGGGCAAACCAAGTACGGCATGACAATGGAGTTCAAACTCGTTGAGATGCTGGGTACCTGCCAAGGTCACCATACCTGTATCGTGAGGACGCGGCGAGAGCTCGCTGAAATAAACGCCATTCTCATGACTGAGGAAGAACTCTACCCCCCAAATACCCGCACCGGTCAAGGCTCGGGTTACCTTCTCGGCCATCTCTTGCGCTTGACGAAGGTGGTCTGGTTCGATAGGAGCAGGCTGGAAACTCTCACGGTAGTCGCCACCCTTCTGTACATGGCCAATGGGCGGACAGAAAAGGGTCGGTCCATTCTTCTGAGTGACGGTAAGCAGTGTGATTTCGCTATCAAAGGGGATAAACTCCTCAATAATCAGCTCCTTGATATCGCCACGACTTCCGCTGCACCCATACTCCCAAGCATGCTGCAGGTCGTCTGCACTCTTCACCACCGACTGCCCCTTGCCACTGGATGACATCAACGGCTTGACCACACAGGGGAAGCCTATCTCTTGAGCGGCTCTTTTCAGTTCGTCGAAGGTCTTGGCATAGAAATAACGAGCCGTCTTCAAACCTAACTCCTTTGCGGCCAGGTCGCGAATGGCTTTGCGGTTCATCGTATAGTTGACAGCTCGTGCGCTGGGAACCACCTGAATGCCCTCTTTCTCGAAATCGTAAAGACGCTCCGTACGGATGGCCTCAATCTCGGGTACAATCAAATCAGGTTGATGCCGACGAACAACCGCTTCAAGCGCATCCCCATCGAGCATGCTGAAGACTTCACACTCGTCAGCCACCTGCATGGCCGGAGCCCCTGCATATGAATCGCATGCCACCACGTATTGTCCTAAACGCTTGGCGGCAATCACAAACTCCTTGCCCAGTTCTCCCGAGCCCAATAATAGAATCTTTTTCATCATAACGTCAAAATAGATTTTTGCGGCTACAAAAATAGCCTATTTTTTTGAGATATCCAACATGAGAGGAAATCAGATCAAACAAAAGCCTTACTTCGTTAGCCAATCGGGTGAGAAACGGTAGAAGACCATCTGGAAACCTTCCTGAAAATTACCCTCTTCAACAAAACAACCGATGGTACCATCTGCAAGCTGCGTCAAGGCGGAATAACCGGCTTCACCCGGACAGAGCGAACGCTTGACTGGCCATGTTTTCCCTTCGTCGTAACTCACTAAAATGGAGACATTCTCACGATTATGAGCATGGTATGGAATGGAGTGGAGCAAGAAGGAGTCAGCACCGTAGTTATAACGGATGATGTCTCCATTGCAGGCAGGATCGAGCAAATCAGTTTGCTCATAAGTAGCCTCCCAAGTCACTCCGCGGTCGTGCGAAAGGGCCATGCGACGGGCACCCTGATCCTTGTTGCGGATGCTCATCAGGATATCGCCATTCGTCAGCTCCACCAACTTGGCTTCATCACCCCGGTAATCGCCTGGGGTTTGTGAGACACTCCAATGCTCACCGCCATCGTCAGAGTAGGCCACATAGCAAGAGAGGTCCCCTCCCCGCTCGGGCTTGGTGCGAGTCACCATCACCACCATCAACCGACCTTCTTTCAGCTGCAGAGCCGCTCCAGAAGCGAAAAAGGCACCATACCACTGGCAGCGTAACGAATCGGGACAGTCAGGACCGTAGAGCTGATTAGAGAGGTCGCGCGGCTCACTCCAGGTGCGGCCATGATCCTCGCTAACCGCCATCATCAAGTGGGCATAATGATCAGCGCATGATTGCCACAGACCATTATCAGCCACCATCAGGCAGATAAGTCGCCCACTCTGCCGATCGAGCACAACAGCCGCATCACCATACCCCATCGTGGTATCCTTGCCGGCAATGGTCACCGGCTCCGACCAGGTGCGACCCAGATCTTCACTACGCCTACAGACGATGTCAATGTGATTGGGCAGATCCCACAAGCAGTCCATACGCTTATCAGCCACCGCCACTACTGACCCATCAGCCGCCGTGACCACAGCTGGAATGCGATAATACTTTGACCCTGCATCGCCATTGACAAAAAGTACGGTACGTTCAAAAACTCCCTGAGGGGCACGCTTCGAGCCACAGCAGCAAAGCGAGCAGATAGCAACAAAAGTCGCAACGAAAGAGAGAAAATTCTTCATGGTTATAAAAATAATCAGTAAGGATGATACAAAGATAGGGTTTTTCTCTGTATTAATCCTGTTTTTCAGTTCATGTTTTCATTGCGGTCGGATGAAATTTCATTGCCGATGTCCATTGAAGTGAAACATAAAGGGCTGCCCATTGAGTGAGCAGCCCTTTATTATGTGGTGTGTGGAGAATAATCAGATTATTCAGCACGCAGCGTGAAACGCTTGAAATCTACAATCTGCAGTTCAGCATCAGCAGCCTTCAATACCTCACGTACGGTCTTCTTACCATCCATGATATCCTCCTGGTTGAGCAAGCAAACCTCTTTGAGGAACTTAGCCAAACGACCCTTAGCGATGTTCTGAATCATCTGCTCGGGCAGGTTGGCAGCCTTCTCAGCAGATACGGTAGCGATGATTTCCTTGGCGCGAGCTACATCCTCAGCTGTAATCCAGCCCTTAGCCATGTTGCTCTCCATGTGGTCTTCGCTATCTACGTGAGCGGGGTTGATGCCAGCCTTCTTCAGAGCGACCTCAACAGCCTTCTGAACCTGTTCAGCCTTCGTCTTTTCAACAGCTACAGCGATTTCCTGATCCTTCACTGACTGAGGTACGCCCTCTTCGTCGATAGCGATAGGATTCATAGCGGCAATCTGCATAGCTACCTGCTTCATCAGTTGCTCGTCAACAACCTTATTGAAAGAAACGATGGTGCAGAGGCCGTTGCGGTTCATGTGGTTGTAAACAACGGTAGCGGGACCCTCTACAGTGAGGTAGCCATCCAGCTCCATCTTTTCACCAGTGATACCACTGCGATCGGTTACAGCATCCTGTACGGTACCGTTACCGAAAGCCAGAGCCTTTACTTCGTCAAGAGTCTTGCACTTGTTGGCAACAGCCAGGTCAAGAATCTGCTGAGTCAGTTTCACGAAATCAGCGTTCTGAGCAACGAAGTCAGTTTCACACTTCAGAGCGATGATTGCAGCGAAGTTGTCCTCCTTCTTAGCCAGTACGCAACCTTCAGAAGCTTCACGGTCAGAACGCTTAGCAGCTACTGCCTGTCCCTTCTTACGGATGATTTCCATTGCCTTGTCAAAATCGCCTTCAGCTTCTGTCAGTGCGTTTTTGCAATCCATCATACCAGCGCCAGTCATTTTGCGGAGCTTGGTAATATCAGCCATTGATACAGCCATAGTATATCTTATCTGTATTAATCGTTAAACATGGAGAGGGCGATTAAGCCTCCTCATCTTCCTTCATGAAAGCAGCAGCCTTCTGTGCGTTGATAGCCTCTTCGTCAGACTTGTCCAGACGAGCCTTTGAGCTCTTCTTTACGCCCTTCTTAGCGGCACCTTCGCCAGCAGCCTCCATATCAACCTTCTCAGCTTTACGCTCTTCGAGGCCCTCCTGCATAGCAGCGCAGCAAGCGTCGAGGATAACCTCTACAGACTTTGTAGCGTCATCGTTAGCGGGGATTACGAAGTCGATGTTTGAAGGATCGGAATTGGTGTCCACAATACCGAATACGGGGATGCCAAGGCGGTTAGCCTCACGTACAGCGATGTTCTCTTTCATCACGTCAACTACGAACAGAGCTGAAGGCAGACGAGTGAGGTCAGCGATAGAACCCAGTGTCTTATCCAGTTTAGCGCGTTCGCGAGAGATTTGAAGGATTTCTCTCTTAGAGAGGTTAGCGTATGTACCATCGTTAGTGAGCTTGTCGATAGTAGCCATCTTCTTCACAGCCTTGCGGATGGTGGGGAAGTTGGTCAGCATACCACCGGGCCAACGCTCGATAACGTAGGGCATGTTAACAGAAGCAGCCTTCTCAGCTACTACCTGCTTAGCTTGTTTTTTAGTAGCAACGAACAACACCTTCTTGCCCGATTTTGCAATTTGCTTCAAAGCTTCAGCAGCTTCGTCAACTTTAGCAACGGTTTTGTTCAGGTCAATGATGTGGATGCCATTGCGCTCCATGAAGATGTAGGGAGCCATAGCGGGATTCCACTTTCTTTTGAGGTGGCCAAAGTGGCAGCCAGCCTCGAGTAATGTATCAAAATTAGTTCTTGACATTGTTTTTCTTTTTTAAATCGTTTACTTTCTTTTTTGTTTATCTTCTAAACCAACCGCCGGGTAGCCTTGCTTGGCGGCTCTACGAGGCGCGCCTCATGAAGAGTCCCGGTAGTTTAGATGCTAAACGTTTTTGTTCATCCAGCGCATCAATAGTAAGATTAACGCTTACTGAACTGGAATCTGCGGCGTGCTTTGGGACGACCCGGCTTTTTACGTTCAACGGCACGGGGATCACGCGTCATGAATCCTTCTGCACGGAGAGCGCTCTTATCTTCAGGATTGATCTTAACCAGTGCACGTGCGATAGCCAGGCGGAGAGCCTGAGACTGACCGGTGTAACCACCGCCACACAGATTAACCTTGATATCATACTTCTCAGCTACACCCAGCTTGTTCAGGGGCTGCTTCACCACATACTGCAGGATGCTTGAGGGGAAGTACACAGCGAGGTCTCTTTTATTGATAGTAATTTTACCGGTACCTTCGCTTACGAAAACACGTGCGATAGCACTTTTACGTCTGCCTAATGCGTTTACTACTTCCATTATCTCTTATTTAAGTGCGTTAATATCAATCATTTTGGGGTTTTGAGCCTGCTGTTTGTGTTCGCTACCAGCATAGATGTAGAGGTTGCCCATCAGTTTGTCACCCAGCTTATTCTTAGGCAGCATGCCTTTTACCACTTTTCTCAGCAACTTGTCTTCACCGTTGGGCTTAGCCATCAGGCGAGAGGGCGTCATTTCACGCTGTCCACCGGGATAACCCGTGTATGACAGATAGACTTTGTCAGTCCACTTGTTGCCAGTCATTTTCACTTTGTCAGCATTGATAATGATGACATTATCGCCGCAATCTACGTGAGGGGTGAAGTTAGGTTTGTACTTACCTCTCAACAGTTTTGCAACTTTTGCGCCTAGACGACCCAATACCTGGTCGGTGGCATCTACAATGACCCATTCTTTGGTCACGGTAGCGTTGTTTGCAGAAATGGTCTTGTAACTTAAAGTATCCACTCTTTCAATTGTTTTTAAATTGTTACTACTAAAAAATTATTTGTTCATCTCAAATTAACTCTTCCGGACACTGAAAGATTTAACTCGCTATGAATGAATTGCTTATCCTTTTCAGATAATAATCGGCTTGCAAAGGTACGGTTTTTCCGCAAAACAGCAAACCTTTTTTATCTTTTTTTAATCAGAACTCGGCATTACGCGGTGTACGGGGGAAGGGAATGACGTCGCGAATGTTGGCCATACCGGTGACGAAGAGGAGCAGACGCTCGAATCCTAAGCCGAAACCGGCATGGGGGCAGGTGCCGTACTTGCGGGTGTCGAGGTACCACCACATATCCTTCATGGGGATGTTGAGCTCGGTTATACGGGCCATCAGTTTGTCGTAGTTCTCCTCGCGCACGCTACCTCCGATAATCTCGCCAATCTGTGGGAAGAGGACGTCGGTACCCTGAACGGTTTTGCCGTCAGCGTTCTGCTTCATGTAGAAGGCCTTGATTTCGGCAGGATAGTCAATCATGATGACCGGCTTGCGGAAGTGCTCTTCTACCAGGTAGCGTTCATGCTCGCTGGCCAAGTCGCAGCCCCAATAAACGGGGAATTCAAACTTGTGACCTTTGGCAATGGCCTCTTCCAGAATGCGGATACCCTCGGTATAGGGCAGACGCACAAATTCAGTAGAGGTAACCTGACGAAGGCGGTCAATCAGCCCCTTGTCGAACATCTTGTTGAGGAACTCCAAATCGTCCATACAGTGGTCGAGAGCCCATTGTACGCAGAACTTGATAAACTCCTCCTCCAAATCCATCAGTTCGTGCAGGTCGGCGAAGGCCACCTCGGGTTCTACCATCCAGAACTCGGCCAAGTGGCGGGGTGTGTTAGAGTTTTCGGCACGGAAGGTGGGACCGAAGGTGTAGATGGCGCCCAATGCCGTAGCTGCCAACTCGCCTTCGAGCTGACCGGATACCGTCAGGCTGGCCTGCTTGCCGAAGAAGTCATCGTCATAGATAATCGAGCCATTCTCATCCTTCTTCAGGTCATAGAGGTTCTTGGTGGTTACCTGGAACATCTGTCCGGCGCCTTCACAGTCGGATGCCGTGATGATGGGGGTATGGAAATAGTAGAAGCCCTTCTGATGGAAGAAGGTGTGGATGGCGATGGCCATGTTGTGACGGATGCGGAAGATGGCTCCGAAGGTGTTGGTGCGGGGACGCAGGTGGGCAATCTCGCGCAAGAACTCCATGGTGTGGCCCTTCTTCTGCAGGGGATAGGTGTTGTCACAGCCGCCAAGCACCTCGATTTCGCGTGCCTGAATCTCGGCCTTCTGACCGGAACCTACCGATTCGGTCAGTACACCGTTCACACTGAGGCAAGCGCCGGTGGTGATTTCCTTGAGCATAGCTTCGTCAAAGTTGGCCAGGTCAACGACAATCTGCACGTTGTTGATGGTTGAGCCATCATTGAGCGCGATGAAGTTTACCTGTTTGCTACCGCGGCGGGTTCTAACCCATCCCTTGACGTTGACCATGGCGCCGAAGTCTTCACGCTTCAGCAGGTCCACTATCTTTGTTCTTTTGATTGATTCCATAATCGTTTTCTTATACCTTATTATATATAGCTGTATTTGATTTACTCAAACGAGCCCATCAACAGGAAATTCAGCTCCTGTTCATTGAGGAAACGCCACTCACCGCGACGCAGGCCTTTCTTGGTCAAACCGGCGAAATAGACTCGGTCTAGCTTGGTTACCTTGTAGCCGAGCGATTCGAAGATACGGCGCACGATGCGGTTCTTACCGCTGTGGATTTCAATGCCGATGCTGTTCTTCTTAGCCTCGTCGGTGTAGCTGATGGCGTCTGCATGGATTTCACCGTCGTCCAGGGTGATACCGCTGGCAATCTGTTCCATGTCGGCCTTGGTCAGGTTCTTGTCCAGGGTGACGTGGTAGATTTTCTTCTTCATATACTTGGGATGAGTCAGCTTTGAAGCCAAATCACCGTCGTTAGTGAGCAGCAGCACACCGGTAGTGTTGCGGTCGAGACGGCCTACGGGGTAGATGCGCTCAGGGCATGCACCCTTCACCAGGTCGAGCACGGTGCGGCGCTCTTGCGGGTCATCGCTGGTGGTTACGGTATCTTTGGGTTTGTTGAGCAGGATGTAGATTTTGCGCTCGATGCTAACCGGCTGGTCGTGGAACTTCACCTCGTCGCCATACTTGATTTTTGTACCCAATTCGGTGACCACCTCGCCGTTGACGCTTACTACGCCTGCTGCGATGAACTCATCAGCCTCGCGACGTGAGCAGATGCCGGCATTGGCCAGGAACTTGTTCAAGCGTACCGGTTCTTCGGGGTCGATAAACTTCTGCTTGTACTCAATCTGTTTCTTCTTGCTATACTTGGCGTTGGGGTTGTATCCAGGAGCTGGATGACGGCGTGAACCGCCCGGCTTGCCACCCTGCTGGGGACGACGACCTTGATAATCAGCACCATTATTGCTGTAGGGGCGCTGCGGATGGTCGCCACCCTCGTTGCTGTAACGGGGACGGAAGGGACGCTCGCTGCCACCGTATTGAGGACGCTCGCCATAAGCGGGGCGCTCACCATAGCTGCGCTGCGGACGGTCGCCACCCTCGTTGTTGTAACGGGGACGGAAGGGGCGCTCGCTGCCACCGTATTGGGGGCGGTCGCCATAGCTGCGCTGCGGACGGTCACCATAGCTACGCTGCGGACGGTCGCCACCCTCGTTGTTGTAACGCTGACGGAAGGGGCGCTCGCTGCCACCATATTGGGGACGGTCGCCATAGCTGCGTTGCGGACGATCGCTGCTTTCATAATTGTTGTACCGTTGACGGAAGGGACGCTCGCTACCACCATACTGGGGGCGCTCGCCATAGCTGCGCTGCGGACGATCACCGCCCTCAGCCTGATTGAAGCGTGGACGACGCGGACGCTGTTCGCGATTGTAATACGACGGACGACCATAGTCGCCAGTAAACTGATTCCCGTCACGGGTATTCTCCTTACCACTATTCTCAGCTGAGATAGAATCCTGCCAATTCTCGTTGTCTGTAGTCATAATGTAGTTGATTTATTCGAATAAAAATTAAACCTGCCGGCCTCACGGCCGAAATATTTTCTATATAATAATGTTTCTGTGATTATTGTTTAACACATTCAGTTGATTTATACACCCGTATAATTATGCGGCGTAATAGCGTGAAGTTCGTTTTTCAATTCGTCGCTCACCTCCAGTGTATCGATGAAGTGACTGATTGACTCCTCCGTAATAGCCTGATTGGTACGGGTCAGGGCCTTCAGCGCCTCGTAGGGATGCGGATAAGCCTCACGGCGAAGAATGGTCTGAATAGCCTCGGCCACCACGCTCCAGCAGTTGTCCAGGTCGCGGCTGATGGCAGCCTCGTTGAGGAGCAGCTTACGCAAGCCCTTCAGTGAACTCTGGATAGCGATAACCGTATGTCCGAAGGGCACACCCACGTTGCGCAGCACCGTTGAGTCGGTCAAATCGCGCTGCAAACGCGATACGGGCAACTTAGAGGCCAGATGCTCCAGGATAGCGTTTGCCATACCCAGATTACCCTCTGCGTTCTCAAAATCGATAGGATTCACCTTATGGGGCATAGCGCTCGAGCCTACCTCGCCCGCTTTGATTTTCTGCTTGAAGTACTCCATCGAGATATACTGCCAGAAGTCGCGGTTCATATCAATCATCACGGTATTGATACGCTTCATGGCATCGAAGATAGCACCCAGGTTGTCATAGTTTGAAATCTGCGTGGTATATTCCTCGCGCTCCAGGCCCAGTTTTTCGCTAACAAAACGGTTACCGAAGGCTTTCCAGTCGTAATCAGGATAGGCCACGTGATGAGCGTTGTAGTTACCCGTAGCGCCACCGAACTTAGCGGTCAGCGGTAAGCTCTTCAGTAGCGCCACCTGACGCTCCAGGCGATAAACAAAGACCATTACCTCTTTACCCAGACGGGTGGGCGAAGCGGGCTGTCCGTGTGTCTTAGCCAGCATCGGAATCTCCTTCCACTCCTCAGCATAGCTACGAAGCTGGGCGATAAGTTCCTCAATCTGTGGATAATAAACCTGCTCAAGAGCCTCCTTGACAGAGAGGGGCACTGAGGTATTGTTGATATCCTGCGAAGTCAGGCCAAAGTGAATGAACTCCTTGTACTCTTCCAATCCGCCAATGCGGTCAAACTGCTCCTTGATGAAGTATTCCACCGCCTTGACGTCGTGGTTCGTTACGCTCTCAATCTCCTTGATGCGGGCCGCGTCGGCCTCAGAGAAGTTGCGGTAGATAGCGCGGAAAGCGTCAAACAGCTGATGATTCAGCGCCTTGAGTTGGGGCAAAGGCAGTTCGCAGAGCGTGATGAAATACTCTATCTCAACCTGTACGCGATAACGCATCAGGGCATATTCCGAGAAATAGTCGGCCAGCGCTTGGGCCTTAGTACGATAACGGCCGTCAATCGGCGAGATGGCCGTCAGTAAATCCAATTCCATAATCTTAATTTTGCAAAATTCGTTTAATTAGGGCGCAAAATTACATCTTTTTTTTCACATACCCAAAAAGAAGAGCCGAAGATTATACCTAATTAATAAATAAGAGGTCAAAAAACCATCCATCAACCAGCAAAAACATAAAAAAAAGAGGCTTAACCTCACGGCCAAGCCTCTTCGATAATTTATAATTATGAAAAGGAGTTCGTTTAAAAAACTTTATCTGCATGGTGGGCGTTGAGGGATTCGAACCCCCGACCCTCTGCTTGTAAGGCAGATGCTC
>CAMAMO010000073.1 GCA_945836915.1 uncultured Mediterranea sp. | reverse complement strand
GAAGTTACTGTGTAAAGATGGTACGGTTTCGTTGTTCTATAGTATGAAAACGGTGTTTGTCTCGACCAAGGAGGTGATTCAGGCTTACCGATTCAATAATTCAGAACGCCTTGAAGAGCGTATCAATGAGCGTAACAATACCTATTTGAAGTCTCCGGCAGGTATCTTCACCGAAGCCCGCTTACCCTATGAAGAGATTAACGAGAAGTTGGCAAACGATACCTTGAATGGTGCAAAGCTGACCTTCACAAACTTCCATCAGGATTCGAAGTATGAATTCAGTATGTCTGCGCCAACTACGGTGTTGCTTGTGCGTAAATCAGATTATCTCAGTTTCTTTGAGAATGGTGAAATTACAGACAATACCACTTCGTTCATAGCCACTCATAATAGTGTTGCCACCAATCAGTACGTGTTCAATAATGTAGCCCGATTGGTTACTACCTGTATCAATGAGAAGAAGGCTGCTCGTGAGGAGGCCCGACAGAAAGCCGGTGCAGCTTGGAATGAGACTGCTTGGAAGGCTACCTGGGAGGCTGAGAATCCCGATTGGGATAAGGTGTTGCTTATCCCTGTTACCGTAACCTACGATAACAACAGTTCGCAAATGATTGGGGTGCAGCACGACTTGAAACCCTCATATGCCCGTCTCGTAGGTGGACCTGAGGGTGATGTGCTGAGGCTTGAAGTGGTATCTACAACCATGGCGCGCTAAGAGTGTTTTTCAAGAGGCTCTTATGCGAGATTGTCTTTATGTCTTTATAGGCGGTGGAGTAGGCAGTATGATGCGCTACTTGGTTGGCAAGTGTCTCTCCACCTCTGCTTCCGGCTTCCCATGGAGCACTTTTACGGTTAATGTGGTAGGTTGTTTCCTGATAGGCCTGTTGACTGCATGGATAGCGCGTCAATCGCTTTCTGCTGATATTCGGTTGCTGTTGGTGGTAGGCTTTTGTGGTGGATTCACCACCTTCTCCACTTTCAGTAACGAGGCCCTTGCCCTGATGCGTAGTGGCGAGACGGTGCTTTTTGCCCTCTATCTGGCTGGAAGCATCGTGGCTGGCCTTTTGGCAGTCTGGGCAGGGTCGTTTCTGGTACGCGGTTAGTCAGTTTGTTTCAGCTCCTCTACAAAGCGGTCAATGCGGTGCATCTCGTCAGGTATCTGGATGCGCTGCGGACAGTGTGATACACACTCACGGCAACCGATACAGTGGCTGGCTTGTCTGAGGCGCGGTACGCTGCGATCGTAACCCACCAGGAAGGCCTGACGCTCTTTGTAGTAGTTGGGGTCTTGCTTTCCACGGTTGGGCATGTTTCCCTCCTGAATACATTTGTTGTAGTGGGAGAAGATGGCCGGTATGTTGATGCCATAGGGGCAAGGCATGCAGTAGTTGCATTCATTGCAAGGAATCGTATTCAGATTGTAAATATCATCTGCAATATCCATAAGGAACTGATGTTCCTCCTCGCTGACAGGTTTCAGAGGCGAGTAAGTAATCAGGTTATCTTTAAGATGCTCCATGTAGGTCATACCGCTCAACACGGTCAGTACTCCTTTTGGAGTGCCCGCAAAGCGGAAGGCCCAGCTCGCCACACTACGTTCCGGTTCACGCTGTTTCATCTTCTTGACAATGAAGTCGGGCACTTTGGCCAGACGTCCACCCAGCAGGGGTTCCATGATGACGGCAGGGATGCCTCGTTTCTGGAGCTCGTTATAGAGATAGACCGCATCGGTGTTGCGCGGGTTAATCTCGTTCGCATAGTTCCAATCCAAGTAGTTCAACTCAATCTGAACGAAATCCCAGTGATAGCGACCTTCGTCATGCCATTGCAGGGCGGTATCAAAGGCGCGCACATCGCCGTGGTATGAGAAGCCCAGGTTGCGAATGCGTCCCTTTTCACGCTGCTCTACCAGCCAATCCAGAATGCCATTGTCCAGGTAGCGGTTATGCAAATCCTGTACGCCGTCATCGCCCATCCCGATGGCGTGAAGCAGAAGGTAATCCACGTAATTTGTCTGCAATTCGCGCAATGAATTCTCAAACATCTCCATCGAGGCCTGGCGGCTCCAGGTGGCCGGTGAGAAGTTGGAGAGTTTTGTGGCGATAAAGTATGATTCACGTGGATGGCGGCTCAGTGCGATGCCTGTGGCGCGTTCAGACAATCCTCGGCAATAGGCGGGGGAGGTGTCGAAATAGTTCATGCCATGCTCTAAGGCATAGTCAATCTGCTGGTTGACCATCTCTTGGTCAATCGGAGCATCCTGTTTGTTGCGCTCTCTTTCAGAAATGACCGGTAAGCGCATCATGCCGTATCCCAGGATAGAGACCTTCTCGCCCGTTTTGGGGTTCGTACGATAGGTCATCTTGCCTACAGGAGGCTCTTGAGGGATATGTGAACTGCTGTTTGCTTTCTCCTTCTCTTTACAGCCGCTCAGTAGGGCCGATGAGGCCAAAGCAGTTCCA
The DNA here is from genome assembly GCA_945836915.1 of uncultured Mediterranea sp. GTDB lineage: Bacteria > Bacteroidota > Bacteroidia > Bacteroidales > Bacteroidaceae > Bacteroides. The sequence goes on along the minus strand of CAMAMO010000073.1, from coordinate 7,619 downwards.
CCGAGCAGTTTCAGGAAATTTCGTCTGTTTATCTCTTTAGTCATGATATGGGTCGCTCTTTAATCTGGAAATAATAGGGTGTTTAAATGTAGCGATGTACCTCGTGCCCCTCCACATAGATAGCGCTGAAGGGTCGGGCAGGGCAGAGGTTCTCGCAAGCCCCACAGCCTATGCAGCGGGTCTCGTCAACGGCCGGAATCTTTGGCGAGTCGGGATTGGCGCTGTCTGAGGGGACCATGGTGATGGCTCCTGCAGGGCAGTGACGGGCACAATTTCCGCAGCTGACACCATCTGTCAGCGGAATGCAGTTTGCCTTGAGCCACACCGCATGGCCTATCTGGATGGAGGATTTTTCCGCCCGGCTGATGGGCTGGATAGCACCAGCTGGACAGACCTCACTGCATCGTGTACATTCCGGACGGCAGTAACCGCGCTCATACGATGCCGTAGGTTGCATCAACTTCATTAGATCAGTGGATGGACGCAGTACATCATTAGGACATGCCGTTACGCAGAGTTGGCAGGCGGTGCAATGCTGTGCCATGTGCTTGGCCGAGAGTGATCCCGGAGGGGTAATCGGTGTGGAACGTTCTGGTGCCACCTTCTGCTCGATGAGGGCTAAGCCACCATCCACCTTCTTCCGGCGTTGAGCCATGGCGGCGGCTGTTGAGGCCAAGGCGGCCCCAACCAAAAAAGCACGGCGTGAGGGCTCTGCGGATTTTGGAATCAGTGTCTCGCCCGCTGCATGGCGATAGACTAAGGCACCTGTATGGCACTTCTCCAGACAGTTGCCGCAAGCTACGCAGCGTGAGTAGTCAATCCGGTGGTTCTTGGCATCGATGCATGAGGCCTTGCAGCTACGGGCACAGAGCCCGCAGTTGACGCACTTCTCTTCGAGAATATGCACCTTGAGCCAAGCGAAGCGGGAGAGGAATCCCAGCACGGTGCCAACCGGACAGATGGTGTTGCAATAGGTGCGACCATGGCGCCAGGCCAGCACGAAGAGGGTTACCAGTGTGCCTGCGGCTACCAGCGTGGTTGCCAAGCTACGCAGCCACACCTCACGGCTGTAGATGGCATAGCTGCCAGCCCGTTCAGCCCATCCCGCAAGCAGGTTATTCGCCCAAACATAGAGTGGCATCAGCAGTGAGTGGACCATACGTCCGTACGCGCTGTAGGGCGCAAGCAGAGCGACCAACGAGCCTATACCTGCTATGAGAGCTACAACAAAGAGCGCAAGCACCACGTAGCGCAACCACGACTTGGCCGGTGAGTAACTGAAGCGGAATCTCTTCTTCTTTCGTCGGCCACTGAGCCACGAGATGCCATCCTGCAGGATACCCAGTGGACAGATGACGGAGCAGTAGATGCGTCCGAAGATAAGGGTGAGGGCAACCAGCGCCACCACTACAGCTACATTGAGCGCCAACAAGGCTGGTAAAAACTGGATCTTCGCCATCCATCCCAGCCAGGTGTGCAGACACCCGGTGAAGTCAAGAAATAGCCCCGTGATACCAATCATCATCAGCAGAGCCAAACGTGTGCGAATCTTGCGTAACATGTCGATTGAATAGGTCTATTACAGAATAATACGGTAGTCAACATCAAACACCTCGCCTGGTTTCAAGAAGTTCATCCAAGGCTTTTCTTCGTAACTGCCGGTGTAGTGGGCAGGGTCAGTACGTCCGTACCAAGGTTCGATGCAGACAAAAGGGGCACGTTTGTAGGGTGGTGACCAGAGGCCTACCAAAGGGCTGGTGAATTCCAACGTCAGATAGGGTTTGCGGTCCTCTCCGCAGAGGGTCACGCGCTTCACCAGGCTGTTTTCAAAGATAAGCGCGTCGTGGTCAAAGGTGTGCACATCGAGTGGTAGATAGCCTTCGTCATCGATGGTAACCTGCGCTTCATTCCCTACGCAGCCTCCCTCAGTGATGACAGAAACTGGCATGGTCCGTCCGCCGCCATCCAATTGGAAGTAGCCTCGTTGGTCACTTCCTGCCAGTGGTGCCTCCATGGCTGCTACGCCTCCTTCAATCTCTTCATTGGTCAGCATGGGCCAATAGAAGGCGGGATGCGCACCGATTTGAAACGCCATCACCTCCTGCCCCGGGTTCTCCACATGCCACATCACGCGGACGCTGCGTCCCTCCAGACGGTAACCTATTTCGAGGCGGAAGGGGTAGGGGTAACGTTTCAGAGTCTCCTCCGTGCTGCAGAGGGCGTATCTCAGCTCATCCGCCGTTTCATGAATCAAGGTGAAATCCATATCACGGGCAAAGCCGTGTTGCCCCATGGCAAACTCCTCTCCGTGCGAGCGGAACTTTCCGCCCCATACCGCTCCCACTAGAGGGAACAATACGGGCGAGTGACGTTTCCAGAAGGCCTCGTCGGCCTGCCACAGGTACTCACGTCCGTCGCATACTATCGAGGCCAGTTCGGCTCCATGCTTCTTAACCTTGATGGTCAAGGCTTCGTTTTTTATGCTGTCCATAGTTCTTCTTCTGATGGTGTGTGGTTAATCAATAAACTGTATCATGCTTTCCTTACGCGGTTTGGCCTCAGGCGTTTCGTCAGGATAGCCGTAGCCAATGCAGTAAAGTAACTCGAAACCCTCAGAGAAGTTGAGGCGATCCAGATAGGGCTTGGCCGACGGCGATTGGAGCAGAAAACGGGCCGAGCTGCCCAGGCAGCAGGTACCGATGCCTCTGGCCCATGCGGCCAGGATAATGTTTTCACCCAGCAGACCGCAATCTACTTGGGCAAAGTCGTAACGTGTATCGTAAGCTATAAAGATAGCGCCCGGTGCATTGACAAAGATGTTTTTGAATCCCGGACGTTTGGCTACCTCCGGCATATCCTTAACGACGGCCTCTGTCATGGCTTTGATTAACTCTGGTGAATCCACGATGCGTATCTCATACGATTGTAGGTTTCGGCCGTTTGGTGCATTGATACCGCACTTCAGTATATCTTTGAGCATCTCTCGGCTTACCGGTTCCTCTTTATAGGCTCGGATGCTGCGGCGAGACATCATCAGGTCGGTGATTACTTCTACTTTATCTATGTTCTGTTCTACGGGTTGGTTTGATGGTTGCGGACTGCAGGCGCTCAATGCCAAGGCAGCCGTCATGATTGATACGATTTTCTTCATATAGGTCACTTCATTTAGAAGGTGAATATTCCTGTTTACGCTGCGAATTTAGTAAAAAAAACGGCTTCAGTTTGATTTATGTCAAGAAAACTATCCCTTTTTATCGATTTTTGTGATAACTGCTTGCAGATATCATTAAAAGCCGTACCTTTGCACTGTGTTTTTCATGGTATTAGATTTAAGGTTAACAAAGGTTGGAGTACAGCGGTACTCCTTTTTTTATGTCCGGCGGTGAGGTTACTCTACCGTTAGCAGGCAGGGATTCTCTTCTCTGATACGTTTGGGCAGTTTCCTGACCACCGACGCATAGCTGTGGTTGATGAGTTTCTGGATGAGGTGGTCAGTCAGAGAGCCATAGAGGTTGATTTGATTCCAGTGTTTTTTGTTCATGTGCCAGGCGCCTTTTATCTCTGCATGCTGGTCGCGCAGCTCCAGGGCATAATCGGGGTCGCATTTCAGTACAAACCAGGTGGTATCTTCCAGGTCAATCATGGCAAAAATTTTTCCCTGCACCTTGAAGGCCAAGGTGGTTTCGTCAAAGGGGAAGTCCTCGCTCACTTGCGGTAGAGAGAGGCAATAGGTGCGTATAGTTTCTACATTCATCGTTGTAGAGTAAATTAGTTATAATTAGGTGTCGTATATGGCTCTCAGGAGTGAGACGCTGGTTGAAGTTTCTCTTTGACCAGTGGGGTGAAGCTACGCGATACGGGTATCTGTTTTTCCGTGCCAAACAGGTGTAGTTGGAATCCCGAACTGCGGTTTGTCATGCTCATCACAAAATTCAGATTGACGATAAAGGCGCGGTGGCATTGTACCATAAAGGGTAGTTCGTCTAGACTCTCTTTGATTTGTTTCAGTGTGATGCGTAGGGTTTTGTGGTGTGGCTCGTCGTCGGCCATGTACCAAATGTCGGCGTAGTTGGCCATAGACTCCACGTAGATAATCGCTTCGGGATGCACTTCAAGTACCGAACTGCAGGTGTTCCCCATCAGGGTAATCCCCTCGGTTTTCTCTTCACTCTTCACCTCTCCTAAAACGGGTACCTGGGTGGTGGTCTCTCGCTCTTCTTCACTCTTGATGAGGGCCTGCTGCCGTTTTTCCAGCAGGGCGTTGATGGTACGCATCTCCTCTAACTGGGCGTTGAGATGGCAGTTGCGGTTACGGATGTATGCACCGATTATCATGAAGAATGAGGTGGCCGAGACATAATAGAGAAAATTTAGAAAGGTATCAAGATAGATATGTCCGTTTTGCCACCAGGCAGAGGCGACTGATTCGTTAATGTAGTAACCACTGAGCGAGTTGAGTGCTACGGCTATGAACGGAATGCTCAGGATAAACGAGGCGAGTGAGTTGCGGTGGAGTTGCTTCAACGGCAGTTGCGGGTCGAGCGGCATCTTGAAGAGATAGGTCTGAATGAGCCCCATCAGATAGGAGACTAACGTGCAGACCAGGCTCATCAAGATGACGTAGGTGTAGCGGTGGCTCTGCATGGTGTCCAAACGAAAGGGTAGAATCAGTCCCAGAAAGAGACAGACAAAGAGCCCTGTATAGCCACTCTCGTGCAGTAAGCGGATGTGCTGTGGCTGCTTGATGAGGCCTCTTATGCGCGTCATGGTAGTTTTTGTCTCTTGGGGCATGGCTGCTTAAATAATCGATTGATTGGCGTCTATCTGTTGAATGTTTGGGCAAAGATACACCTCTTATCCCAATTATGCAACTGTTTGGGACGAAAAGCAGAGGCGTGTGACGAATGACATGCGCCTTATCCCCATACCGCTCCCTTCTGTCCCTACCTCTTGCGGGGTTCAATGACATCTCTTACCTTCGCCGTGTAAACATAACCAAAACATACTGTTATATGAGAACTTTCCTATTCTTTCTGGCCATGCAGTTGGCCGCTCTTGCACTCGGTGCCCAGAGCCTTTCCACAAGCTCATCGCTTCAAATTACACAAAGTCAAGCGTCAGATTCTACCGTCCAGTTTCTCCATCCTGCCGATACGGTGGATTACAATCTCAACCTCGGCGAACTGGTCGTCAAGGCCACTATGCCCAAGACCAAGATGAAGAATGGGGCCTTGGTCACCCGTATTGAGGGAAGTGTCCTCGAATCGGCTGGTACGGCCGAAGAGATGTTGGCCCGCGTTCCTGGTATGATGCGTCGAGGTGGCGTACTGCAAGTTATCGGCAAGGGTACACCTATTTATTATATTAATGGACGAAGGGTGCAAAACGAGGACGAACTCTCTCGCCTGAAGAGCGCGGATATACGCGAGGTGGAGGTGATTAGTGCGCCAGGTGCCATCTATGATGCGCAAGTCAGCGCTGTGGTACGTATCAAAACCCGCCCTCAGCAGGGCGAGGGATTGAGCGGACGGGTAGAAGCAAACAATCAGAAGGCGTTGCGTAATGGTAACAACCAGTTCGCCTCATCGGTCGATTTAAACTACCGTCACCAGGCAATCGATCTCTTTGGAGGCGTTAACTTCCAAAACAACCACCTCGATAACTACCACTACACGCTGGAACAACACACCTATACCCCCGAGGTGACCCACTCGCAGCGTGGTGTGACCGACTGTAACGAGCAAGTTACAACGCTCCACATGAACCTCGGCGTGAACTGGCAAATCAACGACCTCCATACTGTTGGCATGAAGATAGAGCGTGGGCAGTGGTTGCATAACAGCTACAACTCATTGATGCAGGATGCTATCTACCGTAACCAGCAGTTGAAGGAGAACCTCCTCTCAAAGAGCCGCTTTGATAAGAATCAGCCTAACACACTTCAGGTAGGTGCCTATTACAGCGGTACTATGGGCCGATGGACGGTAGATGCTAATTTTGACTACTACACCACCCGTGAGAGAACGATCAATGCGGTGGATGAACAGAGTGAGCAGACGCAAACCGTGATGAATGCGCTAAGCCGTAACCGCAGCCATCTCTATGCAGGCAAACTATTATTTGGTCATCCGCTGTGGCGAGGCACTATCAAAGTGGGTGGAGAGCTTACCGCCGTACGCCGTTCTAATAGCTACGTCGCCGATGGAGTCTCTTCATTGAGGCAGAGCGATGCTGACGTCAAGGAACTGAATGGCGCCCTTTTTGCTGAGTACAGCCGTTTCTTTCCAAAAGCCGGTATGCTTACCGTTGGCTTGAGGTATGAACATGTTGACTTTGATTTCGATGACCGCGTGAATCCCGCTCATTCGCTCCATCGCCAGAGTGACGAGTTCTTCCCCTCGCTCTCGTTTGCCACCCGCATCGGCCTGTTACAGATGCAGCTGAGTGGAGGCATCAAGACCAGACGGCCGACCTATTATGACCTACGCAGTGAGATAGCCTATGGTAGTAGATACACGCTACAGACCGGTAATCCCACGCTGAAGAACGAGACCAGCAGTCACCTTGACCTGCAGGCCCGCTGGCGTTGGGTGGCTCTTCAGGTAGGCTATTCCCATATTAAGAAGGCCATTTATGACTGGACCTCACCTTACGATGATCAGGGCGTCGTACTGATTCACATGGTCAACTTCGACCGGCCTATTGACCGGTTAGGGGCATTCGTCAATCTGTCGCCCACAGTGGGCTGTTGGACCATCAGCAATACCATGGGGGTAGAGAAGCAGTGGCTCACCTTCCAGCTCAGTGATCCCCGTACCCCCAACGGTCAGCGTGAGGTGCGACTCGACAAACCCATGTGGATCTTCAATAGCAACAACGCCTTCAGTTTGAAGCACCGTTGGCAGCTTGAACTAAACTCCGAATTCTACAGCAAATCTCATTTCCGCAACGTCCGTCTGCTTGACCACTTTTGGAATCTGACTGCCGTCATTCAAAAGAAGTGTCTCAGAAACGATGCATTGACCCTGCGCCTTTCGGTAAGCGATATTTTCAATACCGGGCGTCACGATGCGTTGATCGATTTGGGTAACTACACTCTGCTTCATACCAATGTGTTCAGTGGTCAGCGTACGGCCTATAGTTTCCAACGCATAAACCTCTCCATACGTTACTCTTTCAATGCCACCAAGAGTAAATACCGGGGGCAAGGGGCTGGTCAGGAGATGATGAAACGCCTCTAAAGAGGCACATAGCCGTTTTTCTTTAAAAGGATGATAAAGATTCGCAAGAATGGTGAAAAATAATTCCTTTCTTTTATTGAATATTAAAGTAATAATCTCTATTTTTGCTGTGAAAAAAATAATTTTTGATACTAATACCATTTATTATGAAAAATTTTTCTCACAGCCAAGGAGTCGTACGCGTAGTACAACTTGTGATGATTTACTCGGTGATCATCTTCTGTTCCTCATGTGTTAACGCTATCTCTGATACCGATTCGGTAGATGAGTTGCAAACTTCAGATCTCACGTTCCAAGTTATGCCCTACAGCATCGCACCGATGACTCGTGCTACTCAGCCCGCATCGCAGTTGAAGACCATTTGTGCGGTGCTCTATA
>CAMAMO010000072.1 GCA_945836915.1 uncultured Mediterranea sp. | reverse complement strand
GGGGGTAGCGAAAAAAAAACTGTTGACTGTCAGAACTGTCAGACGCTGTTTTGGCTGTTTTTATTCATAAAACACAACAGGCTTCTATTATGAAATCTAATCAAAAATAGCTCTGTGGTAAAACCTGAGATACCAATGATACGATACGTAGGCATGGTGGTTCAAAATTCCCCCTTTTCATCGAAGTTTTTGAGTGATGCGGGAAGGAATCCACATGAGGATGGGACATTTTCTACATGAGTATGGGCATAAAAAAGGTACCTCTGCACCTTTCTCGGGGGGAGGGGGTACAGAGGTACGAATACTCTTTTCGGGGTAAAATGGTGGGCTGGTTAGCAGTCGCAGTTGCCTTCGCAGTGGCATCCGCCTTCGCTGCCGCAGCCTCCGCAGCTGCCGCAACCGCCGCCACAGCCTCCGCCACTCAGCATGTTCACCGCTTGGCTGTACTCCTGGGGTGAGGCCTCGCGGTTCTCGAGCACCTCGCCTACGAAGTGCAGCTCGCAGCCGGCCATGGGGTGGTTCAGGTCGATGACAACCACGTCATCCTTCACCTCAACCACTACGCCGTTGAAGCGCTCGCCCTCGTTGCTCTGCAGGGGCAGAACGGCATCCTTCACCACGTGCTGGCTGTCGAACTTGCCGTTAATCATGAAGGCGCTCTTGGGGATGTCGATGACATACTCCTCGTCGTAGGGACCGTAGGCCTGATCGACGCTCAGCGTAAAGTCGAACTTATCGCCAGCCTGGAGGGCGACGACCTGCTGCTCAAATGCCTCGAGCGCCATGCCGAGGCCTGAGATAAAGATAAACGGACGTTGGGTGGTGGCCTCTTCGGCAAAATCGCGCTCACCTTCGTCGATGGTGTAGAGCTTGTATGCCAGGGCAATGAATTTATTCTCCATTCTTATTTGGGTTTTAGTTTAATACTCCATTTGGGGGCAAAGGTACGCTTTTTATTTGATATTTTGCTTGTTTATTTCCAAAGTTTTCGCTACCTTTGCGATAATCTAACTAATGGTCGAGCTATGGAGATTCAAGCTAATTACATTAAACGCATTGAAATCAATGCTTTATGGAACCGTTTTGATATTGCGTGGGACCTGCGCCCTGATGTCAACATCCTCTCGGGTATCAACGGGGTGGGGAAGAGCACCATCCTGAACCGCTCGGTGACCTATCTGGAGCAGACCACCGGCCGGGCGAAGAGTGACGCCACGAACGGGGTGCACCTCTACTTTGATAACCCGCAGGCCACCTTTATCACCTACGACGTGATTCGCAGCTATGACCGCCCCTTGGTGATGGGCGACTTCACGGCCCACATGGCCGACCCGCACGTGCGCTCCGAGCTGGATTGGCAACTCTATCTGCTGCAACGCCGCTACCTGGATTACCAGGTCAACATCGGCAACCGCATGATTGAACTGCTGAGCAGCGCCGTGGAGGCCGACCGGATGCAGGCGGCCAGCCTCTCCACCCCCAAGCGCCGCTTCCAGGAGTTGATTGATGAGCTCTTCAGCTACACCGACAAGCGCATCGACCGACAGAGCAACGAGATTGCCTTCATTCAGGGCGGTGAGCGGTTGTTGCCTTACCAGCTCTCGTCGGGCGAGAAGCAGATGTTGGTCATTCTGCTCACTGTGCTGGTGCGCAACGGTCAGCATGGGGTGCTCTTCATGGATGAGCCGGAGGCCTCGCTCCACATCGACTGGCAGCAGAAGCTCATCGGCATGATTCGCGAACTGAACCCCCAGATTCAGCTGATTCTGACCACCCACTCGCCCGCCGTCATCATGGAGGGATGGATGGACCACGTCACCGAGGTGAGCGAGATTGCCTGCCCCACGGCAACTCCCCGTCCGTAATCCGCGGCGCCCCCTCGGCAGTAACCCGTAGCGACACCCCCGTCCGTCTATAACCTCCCTCGTCAGTAACCCCCTCAAAGCCTAACGCTATGCCTACGACCCTGAAAAGCCATATCTCCTCCTCCTATATCGAGGCTGCCAACCGCCTGAATCCCCAGCGGCGGCGCCGGCGCATCGTGGCCTATGTGGAGAGCTATGACGATATAGCCTTCTGGCGCTCGATTCTGGCCGAGTTTGAGAACGAAGAGCGCTACTTCCAGGTGATGCTCCCCTCGCAAACCTCCCTCTCCAAAGGGAAGAAGATGGTGCTGATGAATGCGCTCGACTCTGACGCCTTGGGCCGCAGCCTGATTGCCTGTGTGGATAGCGACTACGACTACCTGTTGCAGGACGCCACCGTCACCTCGCGCAAACTGAACGGCAACCCCTACATCTTTCAGACCTATGCCTACGCCATCGAAAACTACCAGTGCTACGCCGAGGGGCTGCACGACGTCTGCGTACAGGCCACGCTGAACGACCGGCCCTCGCTCGATTTCCCCGCCCTGCTGCGCCGCTACTCAGAGATTGTCTATCCCCTCTTCCTCTGGAACATCTGGTTCTACCGCAACCATGACACCCACAGCTTCTCGATGGGCGACTTCAACAGCGTCACCCGTCTGCTTGAAGTCAGTGTGGCCCGGCCAGAGCGGGCCCTTGACGATCTGACCGCACGGGTCACCAAGCGGCTCAACACCCTCCGTAATCGCCATCACGCCCTGCGGCGCGCCGTAGAGGCCTTGGGGCAGCAGCTCCTCACCCTCGGTCTGAAGCCACAAAACTGCTATCTCTTCATCCAGGGGCACCACCTGATGGACAACGTGGTGATGAAGCTCATCACCCCCGTCTGCACCCAGCTGCGCCGCGAGCGTGAGCAGGAGATTAAGCGCCTCTCGCGCCACGAGGAGCAGTTCAGAAACGAGCTGACCGGCTATGAAAACTGCCTCGCCTCGCCCGAACTGATTCTGCGCAAAAGTGACAACTACCGCGATATGGAGCTCTATCAACGCCTGCGGAGCGACCTGGAACACCTCTTTAAATAAAAATTGCGCCATTTCTTTGAGCAATCCCGTAACTTTTACTAATTTTGCGGGCTGAAACTGGGTGGATGCCACCCAGATAGCGTGAAAAATAATAAGCGATATATATAGACTATGGAATTAGCAAGTAAGTACAATCCCGCGGAGGTGGAGGCCAAATGGTATCAATATTGGCTGGACCACAAACTGTTCAGTTCGAAACCCGATGGACGTCAGCCCTATACCATCGTAATCCCTCCCCCCAATGTGACCGGTGTGCTCCACATGGGCCACATGCTCAATAATACCATCCAGGACATCCTGGTGCGCCGTGCCCGCATGGAGGGCAAGAACGCCTGCTGGGTACCCGGTACCGACCACGCCAGCATCGCCACCGAGGCGAAGGTGGTGAACCGATTGGCTGAGCAGGGTATCAAGAAGAGCGACCTGACCCGTGAGGAGTTCCTCAAACACGCCTGGGCTTGGACCGAGGAGCATGGTGGCATCATCCTGAAGCAGCTGCGCAAACTGGGCGCTTCGTGCGACTGGGACCGCACCGCCTTTACCATGGACGAGGAGCGCAGCAAGAGCGTGATCAAGGTCTTTGTGGACCTCTACAACAAGGGCTTGATCTACCGCGGTGTGCGTATGGTCAACTGGGACCCCAAGGCGCTGACCGCCCTCTCTGACGAGGAGGTCATCTACAAGGAGGAGCACAGCAAGCTCTACTACCTGCGCTACTACGTGGCCGACGATGACCTGAGCGGTGAAACCGGCGCTGAGGGCGAGGTGGTGCATCGCGACGCTGAGGGCCGCCGCTATGCGGTGGTGGCTACCACCCGTCCGGAGACCATCATGGGCGATACCGCCATGTGCATCAACCCCAACGACGTGAAGAACCGCTGGCTCTCTGGCAAGAAGGTGGTTGTGCCTCTGGTTAACCGCGTCATCCCCGTCATCGAGGATGAGTATGTCGATATCGAGTTCGGTACCGGTTGCTTGAAGGTGACCCCCGCACACGATGTGAACGACTATATGCTGGGTGAGAAGTACAACCTCCCCTCTATCGACATCTTCAACGACAACGGCACCATCTCTAACGAGTCTAACCTCTACGTCGGCATGGACCGCTTTGCCGTTCGCGAGCAGATAGAGAAGGACCTCACGGCCCAGAATCTGATGGAGAAGGTGGAGCCCTATACCAACAAGGTGGGCTGCTCTGAGCGCACCGGCGTAGCTATCGAGCCTAAGCTCTCGATGCAGTGGTTCCTCAAGATGCAGCACTTTGCCGATATGGCGCTGCCCCCGGTTATGAACGATGAGCTGAAGTTCTACCCCGCTAAATATAAGAACACCTACCGCAACTGGTTGGAGAACATCAAGGACTGGTGCATCAGCCGCCAGCTCTGGTGGGGTCATCGCATCCCCGCCTACTACATCCCCGGCGGTGGCTTCGTGGTGGCCGAGACGCGTGAAGAGGCTTGGCGCAAAGCTATCGAGCAGAGCGGTAACCCCGACCTGAAGCCCGAGGAGCTGAAGCAGGACGAGGATTGCCTCGACACCTGGTTCTCCTCATGGCTCTGGCCCATCTCCCTCTTCGACGGCATCAACAACCCCGGCAACGAGGAGATGAACTACTACTATCCCACCACCGACCTGGTGACGGGACCCGATATCATCTTCTTCTGGGTAGCCCGTATGATTATGGCCGGTTACGAGTATGTGGGCCAGATGCCCTTCCGCAGCGTCTATTTCACCGGTATCGTGCGCGATAAACTGGGCCGCAAGATGTCGAAGTCGCTGGGTAACTCGCCCGATCCGCTGGAGCTGATTGAGAAGTTCGGTGCCGACGGCGTGCGTATGGGTATGATGCTCTCAGCCCCCGCTGGCAACGACATCCTCTTCGACGAGAGCCTCTGCGAGCAGGGACGTAACTTCAACAACAAGATATGGAACGCCTTCCGCCTGGTTAGCGGCTGGCAGGTGAGCGACGAGGTAGCCGCTCCGCAGTCGGCGCTGCTGGCCGTGAAGTGGTTCGAGGCGAAGCAGAACGCCGTAGCTGCCGAGGTGGCCGACCTCTTCAGTAAGTATCGCCTCAGCGAGGCGCTCATGGCGGTTTATAAGCTCTTCTGGGACGAGTTCTCCTCTTGGTATCTGGAGATGGTGAAGCCCGCCTTCGGTCAGCCTATCGCCCGCGAGGTGTACGACGCCACCATCCGCTTCTTCGACGCCCTGCTGCATCAGTTGCACCCCTTCATGCCCTTCATCACTGAGGAGCTGTGGCAGCACCTGGCTGAGCGCAAGGAGGGTGAGAGCCTGATGGTGAGCCCCATGCAGCAGCCCGCCGCTTACGACGAGCGTCTGGTAGCCGAGTTTGAGAGCGTGAAAGAGGTGATCAGCTCGCTGCGCAGCATCCGCCTGCAGAAGAACATCGCCCAGAAGGAGGCCTTGGAGCTGCAGGTGGTAGGCACCAACCCCGTAGCCGCTTACGATGCGGTGATTGAGAAGATGTGTAACCTCAGCGCCATCCGTCAGGTAGAGGCCAAGGCCGAAGGGGCCGCCTCGTTCATGGTGGGTACGACGGAGTATGCCGTTCCGCTGGGTAACCTGATTGATGTAGAGGCCGAGATAGCCCGTATGGAGGCCGAGCTGAAGCACAAGGAGGGATTCCTGGCCGGCGTAATGAAGAAACTGAGCAACGAGAAGTTTGTGAACAACGCCCCCGCGGCCGTGATTGAGCTGGAGCGTAAGAAGCAGGCTGACGCCGAGAGCATTATCCGCTCGCTCAAGGAGAGCATTGCCGCCCTCAAAGGCCAGCAATAAGCGAGGGGGTAATCGGTACAAGGTTGCTAAAAATAGTTGAAAAAGCGTGCTGTAAAAGTAAGGTTTTATAAATCTTTGCTTTTCCTGTTCAATAATAGGAGGAAAAAGTAGGATTTTTCAGAAAAACCCCTTACCTTTGCAGCACGTTTTTTTCATAGAGATTTAGATTTAAGGTTAGAAGAAATGTGGAAGTCGTGAGACTTCCCTTTTTTTTGTACGAAAAAAAACGCTAACTTTGCAGCGTAATTAATAGAATGATTGGATTATGTGGCTACTGTTTGCCTTCTTGTCGGCCCTGCTGTTGGGCTTTTATGATGCGTTTAAAAAGCAGTCGCTCCGCGGCAATGCGGTGCTGCCGGTGCTTTTTCTCAATACCATCTTCTCCAGTTTGGTGTTTGCCCCCTTTATCCTGACCTCCGTAGCGGCACCTACGCTGCTTCAGGGCTCTATCTTCTTTGTGCCTCAGGCACCCTGGCAGGCCCATGCGCTGATTCTGCTCAAATCGTTCATCGTCCTCTCCTCATGGATATTAGGCTACTTCGGTATGAAGCACCTGCCGCTCACCATTGTGGGGCCTATCAATGCCACGCGGCCCGTGATGGTGCTGGTGGGGGCCATGCTGATCTTTGGCGAACGGCTCAACCTCTACCAGTGGATTGGTGTGATACTGGCGGTAGCCTCGTTCTTCATGTTGAGCCGATCGGGCAAGAAGGAGGGCATCGACTTCAAGCACAACCGCTGGATCCTCTTCATCGTATTAGCGGCGGTGATGGGGGCGGTGAGCGGCCTCTACGACAAGTACCTCATGGGCCAGCTGCCGCCGATGTTGGTGCAGGCCTGGTACAACGTCTATCAGGTGCTGATTATGGGACCGATTATCCTGCTGCTCTGGATGCCGAAGCGCAAACAGAGTACCCCTTTTCAGTGGCGATGGACCATTGTGATGATTTCGCTCTTCCTCTCTGCGGCCGACTTTGTCTATTTCTATGCGCTGAGTCTGCCTGAGTCGATGGTAAGTGTGGTGTCGATGGTGCGCCGTGGCAGCGTGGTGGTCTCCTTCCTCTTCGGGGCATGGATTTTCCGTGAGAAGAACCTCAAGAGCAAGGCGATAGATTTGATTTTGGTGTTGATCGGTATGTTCTTCCTCTACCTGGGCAGCCGGTCGTAATGTGGGTTATTAACGATAAAATTCTGATAGAATGATGAGGATACAAGTATGTGTAAGGCGTTGGGCCGTGGGGCTGCTGCTGATGGTGGTGGCAGTTAACGGAGCTGCCCGTGAGGTGAAGGAGCTGTTTGTGGCGATGCCTGATTCGGTGGCTCCGCTGCTCTCGGCTGTCAACCGGGCCGACCTGGTGGATTTCATGGCGAGCGGTATGAAGGCGGTGGTAACCAACCGACTGAATGGCAAGACGGAGATGACCCAGCTGTCGCCCACCTACCTGAGGCTGAGCCATAGCGGCAAGGCGTCGTGGCAGATGAAGCTGCTCACCACTGCGGCAGGCGACACCCTGATTTGTGTGGTGGCTACGGCTGAGACGCCACTCAAGGATAGTCACCTGATTTGCTACGATACGGCGTGGCGTCAGCAACCCTTGAATAGCGTGATGCCCACCTGGCCCCAGCTGGCCGATTTCCGTCAGACGGAGCGGTTGGCTGAACGCCCCTCGGGTACGGTGGCTTTAGGTGCCAAGGTGGCCGCGGATGCAGCGAGCGTAGGTGCTGAATCGACCTCGAACGCAGCGGCAACTGGTGCTGGGGCGGTCGTGGATGCTTCAGAACCCAGTGATGACAGCCGTGTGGAGCGTCTGTTCAGCAAGATAAAGATGACCCTTATCGAGGCAACCCTCTATCCTGACAACGAGGAGCTGACGCTACGGCTCACCTCGACCGAGACGCTTGAACCTGATGAGGCTGAGCAGCTGAAGCCTCTCCTCCGCCCCGCGAAGCGTTACCGCTGGCAGGGCAACGGCTTCCTCCCCGTTGAGGAGTGAAAAAAGTCGCCTTTTTCTGCGGAAAAGTCGGCGAAAAAGCCTATTTTTGCAGAATAATCAGCAAGATACCTCTGACGGGGTGTGCTGATTTCAGGTAATGTATTATATAACAAATAAATAGCTTAGTTTATGAGCACAAACCAACGCTACATGATGCGTGGCGTAAGCGCATCGAAAGAGGATGTTCACAACGCCATCAAGCACATTGACAAGGGCCTCTATCCACAGGCTTTCTGCAAGATTATCCCCGATATTCTGGGCGGTGACCCGGAGTATTGTAACATTATGCACGCTGACGGGGCTGGTACCAAGTCCTCATTGGCCTATATGTACTGGAAGGAGACGGGCGACCTGTCGGTGTGGAAGGGCATTGCACAGGATGCGCTGATTATGAATATCGATGACCTGCTCTGCGTAGGAGCGGTGGACAACATCTTGGTGTCGAGCACCATCGGTCGAAACAAGCTGTTGGTGCCCGGTGAGGTGATTTCTGCCATCATCAATGGCACCGATGAACTGCTGGCCGAACTGCGCGAGATGGGTGTAGGGGTCTATGCTACGGGTGGTGAAACGGCTGACGTGGGCGACCTGGTGCGTACCATCATTGTGGATAGCACCGTAACCTGCCGCATGAAGCGCAGCGACGTAATCAACAACGCCAACATCCGTCCGGGCGACGTCATCGTGGGACTGGCCTCCTTTGGTCAGGCTACCTATGAGAAGGAGTACAATGGCGGTATGGGTTCAAACGGCCTCACCTCGGCCCGTCACGACGTCTTCAGCAAGTATCTGGCAGAGAAGTACCCCGAGAGTTACGACAAGGCGGTGCCCGACGAACTGGTCTATAGCGGTGGTTTGAAGCTGACCGATGCCGTGGAGGGTTCTCCGCTGGATGCCGGTAAGCTGGTGCTCTCGCCCACACGCACCTATGCGCCGGTGGTGAAGAAACTGCTCGATGCCCTTCGTCCGCAGATTCATGGTATGGTGCACTGCTCAGGCGGTGCGCAGACCAAGGTGCTCCACTTTGTGGGCGACAATTGCCGTGTCATCAAGGACAATCTCTTCCCCGTGCCGCCGCTGTTCCGCACCATCAAGGAGCAGAGCAACACCGACTGGAGCGAGATGTACAAGGTCTTCAACATGGGTCATCGCTTAGAGGTCTATGTATCTCCTGAGGATGCTGACGATGTGATTGCCATCAGTCAATCCTTCGGTATCGATGCGCAGGTGATTGGCCGCATTGAGGAGAGTGACCACAAGGAGTTGATTATCCGCAGCGAGTTCGGTGAATTCCGTTACTAAGTCAGGCCAAACGCTTCTGCCTCAACCAAACTGGAAGATATATGCTGAAGATTCTCTATTTCCTCTGCTGCATTGTGAGCATCTGTGCCACGGTCTATATGTGCTACGAGTCGTGGCAGTTGATTCAGGGTCATCACTACAACTGGCACGCCATCACCTTCATGCTCGGCACGCTGGGCTGGCTGGTGATTACCTTCAATATCGTAACCCGTCAGTACCGATGGGCAAACTATCTCTGTAAATAACCACAAAAGGCTTCACGAAGATGGCTGAAAACAACAATCTGCTGGAAAAACTGGAGGGGCTGTCCCCCCGATTTGAAGAGGTCTCTACCTTGATTACTGACCCTGCGGTCATTGCCGACCAGAAACGTTACGTCAAGCTGACCAAGGAGTATAAGGAGCTGGGTGACCTGATGGCTGCCCGCAAACGCTATGTAGAAACCTTGGCCGGTATTGACGAAGCGAAGCAGCTGATTGCCGAGGAGAGCGACCCCGAGATGAAGGAGATGGCTCGCGAGGAGCTGGCTGCTTGTGAGGAACGGCTACCCATGCTGGAAGAGGAAATCAAACTGATGCTGGTGCCGGCTGACCCGCAAGATAGCCGTAATGCCATTCTGGAGATTCGAGGCGGCACAGGCGGTGATGAGGCGGCCCTGTTTGCTGGCGACCTCTTCCGTATGTATAGCAAGTATTGCGACATCAAGGGGTGGCGCATGGAGGTCTCTTCTGTAAGCGAGGGGGCTGCCGGAGGCTTTAAGGAGATTATCTGCTCGGTAACGGGCGACGGCGTCTATGGTACGCTGAAGTATGAATCGGGTGTGCACCGCGTGCAGCGGGTTCCGGCTACGGAGACACAAGGCCGTGTACACACCTCGGCCGCTTCGGTGGCTGTACTGCCCGAAGCGGAGGAGTTTGATGTGGTTATCAACGAGGGTGAAATCAAATGGGATACCTTCCGCAGTAGCGGGGCCGGTGGTCAGAACGTCAACAAGGTGGAATCGGGTGTGCGCTTGCGTTACAACTGGAAGAACCCTTTGACCGGCGTGGTGGAGGAAATCTTGATAGAATGTACCGAAACGCGTGACCAACCCAAGAATAAGGAACGCG
>CAMAMO010000071.1 GCA_945836915.1 uncultured Mediterranea sp. | reverse complement strand
AAGGGACCAGCTTTTCATCGCGTCCTATCAAGATAAGCGGTTACTACAAATACCAAGATTATGTAGGTAACGAAAAACCAAACATTACACTTAGACTGCTTCATGGAAGTACACTTGTTAGTTCTGCAAGTATGGATTTACCGAATAGCGCAAGCAGTTACACCTATTTCGAAATTCCAATTTCTTACTCAAGCTTATCAAAGGTAAATCAATTGCAAATCATGATTAGCTCATCCAATCAAAGTACAATTACGACTAACAATGTGATATATGAAAAAGAAGCAATCTCTCGTGGTGCCCAACTCACCATCGACAATCTAACATTTACTTACGATTAATAACCAATTATAAAATATCAAACGAAAATGAAAACAATTCATTTCTTGGCCGTAGCTGGCCTTTTGAGTTTGGTTTCTTGCAGCAATAGCGACGAGCCTCAAGTTGAACAGTTTGGCACCATCAGCCTGGGCATGAGTACGGATATTACTGTGAGCACACGTGCTGAAACCACTCTGACTCCCACAGATTTGGCAAACTACCAAATTACCCTTAAGCAGGGCGGGGAAACTAAGAAAAATGGCACTTACTCCACCCTCTTCCAAGATAGAAAAACCATGACCGTACAAACTGGATCTGGTTATACCTTGACTGCCGCAAGCTGCACGGATGCCGAGGCAGAGAGCGCAAACAGTAACCAGGGACAGATTCAGTATAAAGGTACCAGTAGCACATTTACCGTCAATGCTAATCAGAATACTGACGTTGACGTAAAGTGTACCGTAGCCAATGCACAGGTCAGCGTAACATGGGACAGCAGTATCACCGGCTCAACAGCTTTTTCAGAGCTCAATGCCGAGGTGTACGAAAACAGCAATACGAGCCGCACGTTCGCCTTTACCAATAATGCAGAAACTGACCCTCACCCCTTCTTTAACATCGACTCAGATCCCAAGCTGGTGGGTACCATTACCTACAAATTTAATGGGAATAACAAGAGCTACGCTATTACTGGTATTGACTTAGCCGCAGCCAAGCATATCAAATTAGCCATTAGCGCTTCGAGTGAAAGCGGTCAGATTACTGTGACCATCACAATAGATGATACGGTAGAAGATGTGGACAGGCCTATAGTAATCAACCCCTACGAATAAAAAGGGGATTCATCAATAAAGGCACTACTATCTGCACCCTACGCATCGGTAGGGCGGAGATAGTAGTGCTTTTTTATACTACCCTTTTAGGTTGGCGCTTAAGTAGGTTCTCAACTCCTCTTTAGGCAGCTGACGGCGATGGGCGTAGTCTTGCAGTTGTTCTTCATCGATAGGGCCTACAGCGAAATAGCGGGAGGCTGGATGGGCAAACATCAAGCCGCAAGTGGAGGCATGCGGATGCATAGCGCCTCGCTCAGTTAAGTGAATTCCTATCTCTTCAAGATGGAGCAACTGATTAATGACAAAGATGATGGATTGATCGGGCAAGGAGGGGTAACCTACCGCAGGACGGATGCCTTGGAAATGCTCATTCAAAAGCTCAGGGATGGTTAGTGATTCATCAGGAGCATAACCCCATGCCTCCTTGCGGACGTAGAGATGAAGGCATTCAGTGGCAGCCTCAGCCAGACGGTCGGACAGGGTTTGAATCATCAACTGACGATAAGGATCCTCTTCCTGAGGTTCGCCACTAACCGAGGTGGCAAAGAGGCCGACAGAATCTACAGCCCCCTGCTTTGTAAGTGGTCGAACAAAATCGCTCAGACAGAGACAAGGCTCGTCAGGCCGCGTATGCTGCTGGCGCAATAGAGGAAAACGAAGGCCATCTAACAGGAGGTCATCGCCTTCACTGCCCGCCTTAGCCAGATGGAAGCAAGCCCTAATCTGCAACACGCCCTCCAATGAGCGCAAAAGCGTCCTGGAGTCGGCCACCAATCGCAGAGCCTCCTCAGCCTGTATCTGCTCTTCAGGGAGGAAGGAGCGAATCCACGCCATTCTACATGCGGGGCAATCGTGCACCGCGGCAGCCGAAGCAAACCGCGGCTTAATGCCCCACGCATGGAGGTAGTAAATCCAGTTGATGTAAGGGGAAAGATCCCCAACCGTATAGCTACGAATAATCATCGGTCAAATTCAAGCGCCTCACCACGGCAAGTGGTATCTACCTGTTGGCCATCGAAGGCCAGACGGCCGTTGACCCAGGTCTTCTCCACACCCCAATGGAACTTAGCGCCCTCCAGCGGACTCCATCCGCACTTACTGAGTATTTCTGATTTCTCAACCTTGTGGTCCAAACCAGACTTAACCAGAACCAAATCGGCCTTATACCCTTCGCGGATGTAGCCGCGCTCAGCAATCTGGAAAATGCGTGCTGGCGCATGACACATCTTCTCCACCAGCGTTTCAAGTGAAAACCACTTCTTATCCACCAGCTCAAGCATCATGCGCAGTGAGAACTGAATGGTTGGCATGCCCGATGCAGCGGTAATAGCATCACCCTCCTTATCGCTCAGCAGATGGGGTGCATGGTCGGTGGCTATCACATCGATATAGCCCGCTTTGATGGCCTTGCGAAGCGCATCGCGGTGAATGGAGGTCTTGATGGCGGGGTTAACCTTAATCAGCGTATCGAGCTTGCGGCAGTCGGCACTATGGAACCAGAGGTGGCCCACACAGGCTTCAGCGGTAATCAGTCGCTCGTCGCTCTCCTTGATGAGGCGCCTCATCAGGTTGACTTCGCTGCCAGTAGAGAGGTGGAGCAGGTGGAGACGGGCATGGGTCATCTGAGCCAGTTCGACCGCCTTCTGCGAGGAGGTAAAGCAGGCTTCAACAGAGCGAATGATGGAATGGTTAAACATGGGTACACGGCCATTAGCCGCCTGTCTTCTAATCAGTTCGGTATTACTCTGGATAATATCCTGATTCTCACAATGAGCGGCAATCAGCATCGGAGCCGAGGTGAAGATACGAATCAAGGCCGAATCCTGATCCACCAGCATGTTGCCCGTACTGGCACCCATGAAGAGTTTGATACCACAGACGTGACGGGGATCAAGATTATGGAAGAGCTTATAGTTGGTATCAGTGGCACCGAAATAGCAGGAGTGATTGACCACGCACTTCTCACTGAGCAGCTGTTGCTTCTCCTCAAGCGCCTCCAGAGTGGTGGTCTGAGGCTTGGTGTTAGGCATATCCATGATAGAGGTGACACCTCCGGCGGCAGCGGCCATGCTCTCTGTAAAGATATCAGCCTTTTGGGTAAGACCCGGTTCGCGGAAGTGAACATGGTCATCTATGATACCTGGAAGCAGATAGCATCCCGAGGCATCCACCATCTCGTCGCAAGGTGCGGCAAGTGGTTTTCCATGGGTCAGTACTTCAGCAATGCGGTCGTTCTCTATGACTAACGACCCCTGAGTGATGGTACCCTCGTTGACGATTTGGGCGTTGTGTATTAAAACTCTACTCATTCCTATCTGTGTTTTATAGTTTATACTCATTTAGTTTAGTTAGATGTATTCCGTTTGGGGTATCGCTTGAACCAGCTGTCCCACTTGAGGCGCATCACGCCGAATACTGCTTCGCCAAAGATGCTGCTGTTCATCTTCGAGGTGCCCAATTCGCGGTTCACAAAAATGACTGGCACCTCCTTGACACGGAACCCATATTTCACAGCCGAAAACTTCATCTCAATCTGGAAGGCATAGCCCTTGAAGCGTATCTGATCCAGTGGCAACGTAGCAAGGACCTCGCGGCGGTAGCAGACAAAGCCCGCGGTGGTGTCGTGGATGTCGAGACCGGTAATGAGACGCACATACTTCGAAGCGAAGTAGGACATCAAGACACGTCCCATAGGCCAATTGACCACATTTACACCACTGACATAACGCGAGCCTATTGACACATCCGCACCGCCCGTAGCGCAAGCCTCATAGAGTCGGGGCAAGTCTTGCGGATTGTGACTGAAATCTGCATCCATCTCAAAAATGTATTGATAACCGTGTTCAAGTGCCCAGCGGAAGCCCGCGATATAGGCTGTGCCCAGCCCCAACTTGCCAGTACGCTCCACCATGAAGAGACGGTTGGCCATCTTTTCCTGCTGGGCAAACTCGGATTGGAGAGAGCGAACGATGTCGGCTGTGCCATCAGGCGAGCCATCCTCGATAACCAGAATATGGAATGTTCCAGGCAAATCGAATACGGCCCGGATTATTTTTTCAATATTCTCACGCTCATTGTACGTGGGTATTATGACTAAACGCTCAGCTTGCTGCATGTTTACACCATTCTTACATTATCTAACTCATGGCTTCTGTTCAGAAACCATCTATTTTCACCACAAAAGTAACGACTTCTTTACATTTGCACAAATCTTTGCCCAACTTTTCGCAAAAAACGCTATTTTTGCAGCGCAAAACAGAGTTTTCATCATGACGATTACAGAATTAAAACAACGCTATACGCTCCACCCTAACGTGAGCGGAGCCCTTCATCTGCTGGCCGACGACCAGGTGCAACACCTCTATCTCAGTGGATTGAACGGATCAGCAGCCCCCCTTTTCGCCTCTACGCTGATGGGCCAGATTAAGGCTCCGATGCTCTTTGTACTGGGCGATGTAGAGGAAGCTGGTTATTTCTATCACGACTTAGTGCAGCTGCTCGACGAGGAGCGAGTGATGTTCTTCCCCTCTTCGTTTCGCAGAGCCATCAAGTATGGCCAGAAGGATGCCGCCAACGAAATTCTGCGTACCGAAGTACTGAGCCGCATCGGAAAGGATCAATCAAGCCACTGCTTCGTAGTGACCTACCCCGACGCCTTGGCCGAGAAGGTGGTGTCGCGCGGCGAACTGAAGCAGAAGACGCTCAAGATTCACGAAGGGGAACGGCTCGATATGGCCTTCGTTACCGAAATACTGCGTAGTCAGGGCTTTGAGCGGGTGGATTACGTCTATGAGCCAGGGCAATATGCCCTACGTGGTAGCATCATTGATGTCTTCTCTTTCTCCTCAGAGTACCCCTTCCGTATTGACTTCTTTGGCGACGAGGTAGAGAGTCTGCGCAGCTTCGATGTGCAGAGCCAGCTCTCGCGACAGCGGATGACGGAGGTCATCATCGTGCCAGATCTGAGCCATGACCTGATGAAACAGAGCAGCGGCGGCATGGTCTCCTTCTTCGATTTTCTTCCACAGGAGAGTGTAGTAGCCGTGCGCGACCTACTCTGGCTGAGCGAACGAGTGCAGCAGGTCTGTGAGGAGTCGCTCACCCCACAGGCTATTCAGGCTCGCGAAGCAGAGGAACATGACGACCTGCGGTTAGAAGGTAAACTAATCGATGGCGCTGAGTTGATGCGCAGCATACTCCGCTTCCGCCGCATCGAGTTTGGCATCAAGCCCACTGGCACCCCCGACGCTACCCTCACCTTCCACACCAGCGTACAGCCCATCTACCATAAGAACTTCGACCTGGTGAGCCAGTCGCTCAGCGGCTTCATGGCCCAGGGATACAATCTCTATATCTGCAGCGACAGCGTGAAGCAGACCGACCGTCTGCGCGACATCTTTGAGAGCCGTGGCGACGCCATCGCCTTCACTCCCGTCGATCGCACCCTGCACGAAGGGTTTGCCGATGACGCACTGAAGCTCTGCATCTTCACCGACCACCAGATTTTCGACCGCTTCCATAAGTATAACCTACGCAGCGACAAGGCACGTAGTGGCAAGGTAGCCCTCTCGCTCAAGGAGCTCAACCAGTTTACGCCGGGCGACTACGTAGTCCACACCGACCACGGCATCGGACGCTTTGCCGGACTGGTGCGCGTGCCTCAGGGCAACACCACGCAAGAGATGATGAAGTTAGTCTATCAGAACGACGACGTAGTCTTCGTCTCCATCCACTCGCTCCACAAGGTGTCTAAATACAAGAGCAAAGAGGGCGAGACACCCCGACTTAACAAAATAGGAACGGGTGCGTGGGAGAAGTTGAAGGAGCGCACCAAGAGCAAGATTAAAGACATTGCACGCGATTTGATTAGCCTCTACTCACAGCGCCAGAAGGAAGAGGGCTTTGCCTACAGCCCCGACAGTTTCCTACAGCATGAGCTGGAGGCCAGCTTCCTCTACGAAGATACCCCCGATCAGAGCAAAGCCACCGCCGACGTCAAGGCTGACATGGAGAGCCGCCGCCCGATGGACCGGCTTGTCTGTGGCGACGTAGGCTTCGGCAAGACCGAGGTGGCCATCCGAGCCGCCTTCAAGGCTGTGACCGATAACAAGCAGGTAGCGGTCCTGGTGCCCACTACCGTGCTGGCCTATCAACACTTCCAAACCTTCAAAGAGCGCCTCAAGGGGATGCCCTGCCGTGTAGAATACCTAAGCCGTGCCCGCACCTCCGCCCAAACCAGGGAGATACTGAAGGGAATAGCGAACGGACAAGTCAACATCCTTATCGGCACCCATCGCATCCTGGGCAAGGATGTGAAGTTTCAAGACTTAGGGTTGCTCATCATCGATGAAGAACAGAAGTTTGGCGTCTCAGTCAAAGAGAAGCTGCGCCAACTCAAGGTCAACGTCGATACCCTGACGCTGACCGCCACACCTATCCCCCGTACCCTGCAGTTCTCGCTGATGGGTGCGCGCGACCTCTCCGTCATTCAAACCCCACCGCCCAACCGCTACCCTATCCAGACCGAAGTGCACACCTTCAACGAAGAGATTATCACCGACGCCATCAACTTTGAGATGAGCCGTAACGGACAGGTCTTCTTCGTCAACAACCGCATCCAGAACCTCTACGAACTGAAGGCGATGATTGAACGTCACATCCCCGACTGCCGCGTCTGCGTGGGTCACGGCCAGATGGAACCGGCCCAGCTGGAACAGATTATCCTGGACTTCGTGAACTACGACTATGATGTGCTGCTGGCCACCACCATCATCGAGAGCGGTATCGACATCCCCAATGCCAACACCATCCTAATCAACCAGGCGCAGAACTTCGGTCTGAGCGATTTGCACCAGATGCGTGGCCGCGTGGGGCGCAGCAATAAGAAGGCCTTCTGCTACCTGCTGGCACCACCACTCTCCTCCCTCACCGTCGATGCCCGCCGCCGACTTCAGGCCATCGAGAACTTCTCCGACCTGGGCAGCGGTATCCACATCGCCATGCAGGACCTTGACATCCGCGGTGCTGGCAACCTGCTGGGCGCACAGCAGAGCGGATTCATCGCCGACCTAGGTTATGAAACTTATCAGAAAATCCTGGCAGAGGCGGTACGCGAGCTGAAGAACGACGAGTTTGCTCAGGTCTATGCCGACAAACAAAAAGCTGCCGACGGCAGCGGACAGATCAGTGGCGAGCAGTTTGTAGAGGAATGTCAGGTTGATAGCGACATGGAGCTCTTCCTGCCAGCTGACTACGTGACTGGCAGTAGCGAACGCATGCTGCTCTACCGCGAACTGGACGGACTGGTACTTGACTCAGACGTTCAAGCCTTCCGCAACCGGCTCGAAGACCGTTTCGGCCCCATTCCGCCACAAACTGATGAGCTGCTGCGCATCGTCCCCCTGCGCCGCCTGGCTGCGCGCCTGGGTATCGAAAAGGTGCTGCTCAAGGGGGGCAAGATGACTCTCATCCTGGTAAGCAACCCTCAGAGCCTCTACTACCAAAGCACCGCTTTTGGCCACGTCATCGACTTCATGATGGCCCATACCAGACGCACTGACCTGCGCGAAAGCAATGGGCGTCGAAGCCTTATCATCAAGGAGGTCAACAGCGTAGCCGAGGCTGTCAGTTTGCTGCAAGAGATGACCGTCAGCCAACCTCAGGCCAGTTGACCCGCTCCAACAGAGCCACACAGAAACAACAGAAAAGAGAACAACCATGATCGTATGTATAGCAGAGAAGCCCTCTGTAGCGCGCGACATCGCTGCGGTGCTGGGGGCCACAGAGAAAAGAGACGGATATATCGAGGGGAATGGCTACCAGGTGACCTGGACTTTCGGCCACCTCTGTACCCTCAAAGAGCCCCACGACTACGCCCCCCAATGGAAGGCGTGGCAGCTGGGCTCACTACCTATGATACCTCCACGCTTTGGAATCAAACTGATTAGCAACCCCACCTACGAGCGCCAGTTTCGCGTCATCGAACAGCTGATGCAGAAAGCCGAGCTGATTGTGAACTGCGGTGATGCCGGCCAGGAGGGAGAGTTGATTCAGCGCTGGGTGATGCAGAAAGCGCAGGCTACCTGCCCCGTGAAGCGCCTCTGGATCTCCTCGCTGACCGAGGAGGCTATCCGCGAAGGGTTCGACCACCTGCGCCCTGCCACCGACTTCCAGTCGCTCTATGAGGCTGGCCTCTCACGCGCCATCGGCGACTGGCTCCTCGGCATGAATGCCACCCGCCTCTACACCATGAAGTATGGTCAGAATCGCCAGGTGCTCTCTGTAGGACGGGTGCAGACCCCCACCTTGGCCCTCATCGTCAACCGCCAGCAGGAGATTGAGCACTTTGTGCCCAAGCAATACTGGGATCTGAAAACCACCTACCGAGACACCCTCTTCTCCGCCCTCATCAAGAAGAGCGACGAAGAGTTAGCACTGGAAGAAGAGAAACGCAAGGAGGCGATAGCCGCTGGTAAGAAAGCGCCCCGCTTGGAGGAGAACCGCGGCATCGACCTCATCACCGAACGCAGTGTAGGTGAAGCGTTAGTAGAGCGCATCAAGAATCTTCCCTTCACCATCACCTCCGTCAGCCGCAAGGAGGGCAAGGAGGCTCCTCCCCGCCTCTTCGACCTCACCTCGCTGCAGGTGGAGTGCAACCGCAAGTTTGCCTACTCTGCCGATGATACGCTCAAAACCATCCAGTCACTTTACGAGAAGAAGTGCACCACCTACCCGCGTGTGGATACCACCTTCCTGAGCGACGATATCTACCCCAAGTGCCCCTCTATCCTGAAAGGGCTGCGCGACTATGCCGTGCTGACCGCTCCGCTCGAGGGCATTACGCTGCCCAAGTCGAAGAAGGTATTCGACAACAGTAAAGTGACCGACCACCACGCCATCATCCCCACGGGCCGTCCCCCTCAGGGCCTTACCCAAATGGAACAGCGCGTCTTCGACCTGGTAGCCCGACGCTTCATCGCCGCTTTCTACCCCGACTGCCGCTTCGCCTCCACCACCGTTATGGGTATAACGGGTGAGATTGAATTTAAGGCCACCGGTCGCCAGATTCTCGACGCAGGCTGGCGAACCGTCTTCACCACACCACTTGGCACCAATGCTCAGCCACAAACGGCTTCAGATGAAGAGAACACCCAGGAGGAAGAGAAGAGCCTACCCACTTTCAGCAAGGGCGAGAGCGGACCACATCAACCCTCGCTCACTGAACGTTGGACCCAGCCACCACGCCCCTACACAGAGGCCACCCTGCTGCGCGCCATGGAAACTGCAGGCAAGTTAGTAACCGATGACGAGCTGCGCGACGCCCTGAAAGAGAACGGCATCGGTCGTCCATCCACCCGTGCCGCCATCATCGAGACCCTTTTCAAGCGCAATTATATCCGCAAGGAGAAGAAGAACCTCATCGCCACCCCCACTGGCGTAGAGCTGATTGGCATCATTGACGAAGAGCTATTGAAAAGCGCCGAACTGACCGGCCAATGGGAGAAGAAGCTGCGCGAGATAGAGCGCCGCACCTTCACCGCCGCTCAGTTCTTAGAGGAACTGAAAGCGATGGTGCAGGAGATTGTGACCAAGGTACTGACCGATAACCGGAACCGCCGAGTCACCATCATCGAACCTGATGCTAACGCTGCCAGTTCAACAAGCCAAACTAAGAGCAAGAAGGCGATTAGCAGTGAAGCGAAGGGTAAGAAGGAAGAAGCCGGGCAAGCTACAGGAAAGAAGTCGGCTGCGGGTCAAGCCGCTGGGAAGAAGGCATCCGAAGTTGGTCAAGCAGCAGGAAAGAAAACCGAAGCGAAGGCTAAAGAGGCTGAAATACTGACGAATACAGAGAAGGCATCAGAGCCTGTTGAGGGACAGCCCTGTCCGCTTTGTGGCAAAGGCACTGTCATCAAGGGGCGAACGGCTTACGGCTGTTCTGAGTGGCGCAACGGCTGCACCTGGCGCCACCCTCTTTAAGCTTTTATTTGCTATTTCGCTCGGCTTGCACTCTTTGCTACGTGAAGATAGGCGGCGCCTCGGATATGCAAATAAAATCGGGCTTTTATTTGCTATTTCGCTCGGCTTGCACTATCTTTGCAAGGTTTTTGCAAATTGTATCTTGAATGAAAATTAACTTTATATGC
>CAMAMO010000070.1 GCA_945836915.1 uncultured Mediterranea sp. | reverse complement strand
GGGAACTATCAGTTGTGCTGCAGGTGCATGGTATCGTGGTAGTGACGCTTCTGGTCATTGAGGCTGCAGCTGGCGTCAATGCCTTGCTGTTGCAATTTCTCGGCCAAGTCGTTCAGACGGGTGCGTGGTACGCGGCCAATATAGTAGAGGTGATGGCGCATAGAGGCCTCTTCACCTTCGCCTATTTGTTCCAGCAGTTCCATAACGTGAGTGGAGTTCAACTCACGGGCAAAGTCGAAGTTTACCTTTCTGATGCGTTCGTAAGGGAAACGAATGGTACGCCCTACGCTGTGCACTTCCATTGTATCGGCTTCCAGTGTGATGAAGCAGAAGTGGGTCTGTAGCAGGAAAAGGGCATACAGACAGAAGGCTCCGAATGCAGCGGCTATTCCAGCGGCAACTATACCATTCAATGAAGTGATGCTCCATAAGACCATAATGAGTGACATCAAGAAGACGATGAAGTACCAGAACATGTAGAGCGAGGGACGGGAGAAACGCTCGTGTCGCTGCTCGCCTGTAGAAGGCTCTGCTGGCTGCATGTTGGCACAGGGCTTTCCCATACTAAGAAGGGTGTTGATGAGCGACGAGGGGTGGTCGCGCTTGTGCATCTTGCAAGTGATGCAGCGACCATCAGTAGTCTCGATATGAACCAATCCGGGGCCATAGTTAGCCTCAATACTTGCCTCTCTCTCGCCCCAGTGGGGACGTGTCAGGCATTCAAACTGTTTTACCTCTTCAGGTTTGATTTTGTAGCGGCTCAGAAACTGGCGTGCCCTGGCCTGCTCTTTGCTGTTTGCTTTCATGGTAGAATATAGATTGTCATTTTTTTAGTTCAGGGTAGCTGATACGTGTGTGGTAGATGGTGCGAAGTTTCTCTTTGAAAACAGTCTTTACCGTGGCGATATCTTTAAAGGTGATGGGGCAGAGGGTGAAGAAGCCTTCGCCAACCTGTGAGTCGATAATCCTCTCCACTAGGTTATTGATGCTCTCTTCTGTATATTCGGGCAGACTGCGTGAAGCGGCCTCAACGGCATCGGCCATCATCAGAATGGCCTGCTCTTTGGTGAATGGATTGGGGCCTGGGTAGTGGAACATCTCTTTGGGAGGTTCCTCGCCGGAATGCTCATTTTTCCAAGAAATATAGAAATACTTCGTGGTACCCGCACCATGGTGGGTGGAGATGAAGTCGCGAATCACCTTAGGAAGGTTGTGCTTCTCAGCCAGTTTGAGACCATTGGTCACGTGGCTGATAACCACTTGAGCACTCTGCTCGTAGCTTAGACTCTTGTGGGGATTCACACCTGACTGGTTCTCGGTAAAGAAGGCTGGATTCTCCATCTTGCCGATATCATGGTAGAGGGCGCCAGTACGTACCAACTGACTGTTTGCACCGATGCGATTAGCAGCCTCTGCGGCTAGATTAGCCATCTGCATGGAGTGCTGGAAGGTACCAGGTACGGTCTCTGACATCTGCCTGAGCAGTGGCGTATTGATGTTAGAGAGCTCCACCAGCGTAACGTTCGAAGTGAATCCGAAGGCTTTTTCAATAAGGAAGAGCAACGGGTAGGTAAAAAGCAGGAAGAGAGCATTGATACCCAGATAGATGTACATTCCGCCATTAATCTTGTTCAGGTCATTCTCGGTAATCAGTTCGAAGGCAAAATAGATAGCTGCGTAGGTCAGCAAGGTGAGGAACGCTGTACGGAAAAGCTGTGAGCGTTGTGACAACTCGCGTAGGCTGAATATTGCCACTAAGCCTGCACTCAGTTGCGTCAGAATAAACTCGTGAGGGTAGCGCAGCGAGATGGAGCAAATCAAAATCGTAATGATATGTGCCATAAAAGCCGTTCGCGAGTCAAGGAAAACCCTCACGATGATTGGGAGCATGGCATAGGGGATGATATAAACATTAAAGAACATGTTGGCTATCATGATGTTGGTCCCTACACAATAGAACATAATCAGGGCGAAGAGCAGCGCCAGACTGCCATATCGTTTGTAGTAATCTTGTCTAAAGAGGTCCAGATAGAGCATGAAGCAAATCATCAGAATACTGACAAAGAGCACCTGACCCAATAGCATGAATCGTTTCTGTGTGATGCTACCCTGTCGTTTGAGCGACTCCTTTTGGTAGCTGAGTAGGATGTTGTAGGTTTCGCGGCTCACAATCTCGCCACGGTCGATAATCTTTTGACCGCTCACTACAATGCCATTTGCCCAGGAGTAGTTATTGAGCATCTCCTCACGGGCGCTTTCGGTACGTTTTTGATCGTAGCTGAGGTTGGAATTGAGGTATGCATTGAGACCTAAACGGCGGAGAACCTCGGGTTTCAGTCGGGTGGTATCGGCTGTGAGTAGTTGCTGGTAGGCCTCCATCTCGGAGTAGAGTTGGGAGACAGGACGTGAGATAGAGAGTTTATCGTCAATCAGACGGATGGCGCTAATACTATCGTCTCGTAGTTGGGTTAGCTCTTTGGCTGTAAGGATACCACGGTCGTAGATTTCATTAAGTCGTTTCTCAATCAGCCGCATATATTCCATAGAAGGGAGTAGGGAGCGGTATCGTCCTATACAATCAGCTTTGAACTGGCGAATGGCTTCTTCGCTCACGCGTTTGTTCAGCTCGAAGTAGGGCTGAAAGTGGGTCAACAAACTGTCTTGTTCCCGTTTCACCACCTCATCCGCCTTGTAAATAGGGAAATCGAAAGTGGCCATCACCTGACCATACTTCCACGGCTTGTTAATATCAAATTGGTAATTGAACTTGCCGTCGCGAGGCATAAAATAGACTATAACAGCTACGGTAGCTACAAAAATAGCCACCCGATATAGCAAATCTCTTATAGAAAACGCCTTCTTGGTATATAAACTGCTCATAAACCTTGAAATTTTTGCGAAAAGTACGAAAAAAAACGTTAGCTATGAAAAAAATAGCGTAATTTTGCAGCCTAAATGTGATATTTATACGAATTTAATAGATAAACAGATAGAATTATGGCCGAAAGAAAAGTCAGAGTACGTTTTGCGCCCAGTCCTACGGGCCCTTTGCATATCGGTGGCGTACGCACCGCATTGTACAACTACCTCTTTGCTCGTCAGCATGGTGGTGACTTTATTTTCCGTATTGAAGATACAGACTCAAATCGCTTTGTGCCCGGTGCTGAGCAATATATTCTCGAGTCGTTTAAATGGCTGGGTGTAACCTTTGACGAAGGGGTTAGCTTCGGTGGAAACTATGGTCCATACCGCCAGTCTGAACGCCGTGATATCTACAAGAAATATGTCCAGGTGTTGCTCGACAACGGTAAGGCTTACATTGCTTTCGATACCCCTCAAGAGTTGGAGGCTAAGCGTACTGAGATTGCCAATTTCCAGTACGATGCCTCGACGCGCTTGCAGATGCGCAACTCGCTGGTGATGCCGAAAGAGGAGGTCGAGGCCTTGATTGCTGAGGGTAAGCAGTATGTGGTTCGCTTCCGTATAGAGCCAAATGAAGAGGTGCATGTACACGATCTTATCCGTGGTGAGGTGGTTATCAACTCCTCCGTACTTGATGATAAGGTGCTCTATAAGTCGGCCGATCAACTACCCACTTATCACTTAGCCAATATTGTTGATGACCATCTGATGGAGGTCTCTCACGTCATCCGTGGTGAGGAGTGGTTGCCTTCGGCTCCCCTGCATGTACTGCTCTATCGTGCCTTCGGTTGGGAGGAGAGCATGCCACAGTTTGCCCATCTTCCTCTGTTATTAAAGCCTGAGGGTAACGGTAAATTGAGCAAGCGCGATGGCGATCGACTGGGTTTCCCTGTCTTCCCGTTGGAGTGGCATGACCCCAAGAGTGGTGAAATCTCTTCCGGTTACCGTGAGGCCGGTTATCTGCCTGAGGCGGTGATTAACTTCTTGGCTCTTTTGGGCTGGAATCCTGGAAATGACCAAGAGTTGATGTCGATGGATGAGTTAATCCAACTCTTCTCACTCGACCACTGCAGCAAGGCTGGCGCCAAGTTTGATTACAAGAAGGGTACTTGGTTCAACCACGAGTATATTTTGCGTAAGAGTGATGAGGAGCTGGCCCAACTCTTCAAACCGGTACTGACTGCTCAAGGCGTCAATCCAGCTGACTACAGCGACCTCTATTTGACAAAGGTGGTTTCACTCGTCAAGGGCCGTGTGAACTTCATCAAGGAGTTGTGGGATCACTCTCGTTTCTTCTTCAAAGCTCCGGAAAGCTATGCTGAGAAGGATGTGAAGAAGCGCTGGAGCGCAGAGACACCTGCCATTATGGAGGAATTGATTGCGTTGATTGAGGATTTGGAGAGTTTCGAATCGAAGGCTGCTGAGGAGCAGGTGATTGGCTGGATTACAGCTAAGGGTTACCACATGGGCAACGTGATGAACGCCTTCCGTCTGGCTGTCGTTGGCGAGTGCAAAGGCCCCCACATGTTTGATATTACCGAACTTTTAGGTAAGGAGGAGACTATTCGACGCATTCGCGAAGCCGTCTGTGCTATCTCTGTTATGTAATTCACCGTTTGTCAGATGATATACAATTTGATCATAGCCCTCTACGACCTGGCGGTGCATATCATCTCACCGTTCAGCCGTAAGCCTCGTAAGATGATGAAGGGGCATTGGGTGGTTTATGAACTATTGCGTCAGCAGTTGGAACCAGGGTATCATTATATTTGGTTCCATGCTGCCTCCTTGGGAGAATTTGAGCAGGGGCGTCCACTGATGGAGAAGATTCGTGCCTCTTATCCAGAGTATAAGTTGCTGCTTACCTTCTTTTCACCATCGGGATACGAAGTGAGAAAGAATTACCGCGGTGCAGATATTGTCTGCTATCTTCCCTTTGACAAACCACGCAATGTGAAGAAGTTCCTTGATTTGGTGAACCCTTGCATGGCCTTCTTCATCAAGTATGAGTTTTGGAAAAACTATCTGGACGAACTTCACAGCCGCCGTATTCCGGTCTATAGCGTCTCATCCATCTTCCGTAAAGGACAAATCTTCTTCAAATGGTATGGGGGAACCTACCGCAACGTGTTGCGCAACTTTGATTATCTTTTTGTGCAGAATGAGCGTTCCAAGCGGTTCTTGGCTAAGATTGGCATAAACCGTGCCATGGTGGTAGGTGACACTCGCTTTGACCGCGTGCTTCAGATTCGTCAGGAGGCTAAAGAACTACCACTTGTTGAGCTCTTCAAGGGGAAGGCGATGACCTTTGTGGCCGGTAGTTCGTGGCAGCCGGATGAGGATCTTTTTATCGAGTATTTCAATACGCATCCAGAGATGAAACTCATCATTGCGCCTCATGTAATTGACGAAAACCACCTAGTAGAGATTGTCTCTAAACTGAAGCGTCCCTATGTTCGTTATAGCCGTGCGGATGAAAAAAATGTGCTGAAGGCCGATTGCTTGATTATTGACTGCTTTGGTTTGCTCTCTTCCATTTACCGCTATGGTGAAATAGCTTATATCGGTGGAGGTTTTGGAGTGGGTATTCACAATACGCTCGAGGCGGCGGTTTATGGTATTCCAGTGATTTTTGGCCCGAAGTATCAGAAGTTCCAAGAGGCGGTGCAGCTGATTGAGAATAAGGGAGCCTATTGCATTAAGAACTATGTAGAGCTGAAGGTGTTGCTCGACCGTCTCATGACGGATGATGAGTTCCTCCGAGATACAGGTTATCGAGCTGGCAGCTACGTGACTGACAATGCCGGAGCCACAGACAAGATTTTGAGTGTAATCAATTTCTAATGACGATTGACTATAAGAAGATACCCGCACAGATTATTTAGGTCCGTGCGGGTATTTTGTATGATGTTGCCAGCTCTCACTCCTCCTTATACCATGAAGCGTACATAAGGTAGTTATGTGCAATCTTTTGGTTTAACTCTTTGGCCTGTTCTGGATCGACGTTCTTGATGAACTTGGCAGGTACACCGCCCCAAATGCTTCCGGGTTCAATAACAGTGTTTGAGAGCACCAACGAACCAGCGGCAACAATGGCTCCTTCGCCCACTATGGCATGGTCGAGCAGCGTGGCACCCATACCAATTAGGGCATAATCGTGTACCTTAGCTCCATGTATGGTGACGTTATGGCCCACAGAGACGTGGTCGCCTATCTCGATGGTGGACTTCTCATAGAGGGTATGGAGTACAGCGCCATCTTGGATGTTTACACCATTACCAATACGGATGGAGTTGACATCGCCACGCAGTACCGTGCCAAACCAGATACTGCAGTCGCGACCCATCACCACGTCGCCTATGATGGCCGCATTATCGGCCAAATAACAGTTCTCGCCTATTTGGGGTGTGAACCCACGTACAGATTTGATAATTGCCATTCGTTATACCTTTATATTATTGTAACGGACTGCAGGCCTCCATCAGCCACTCCTTGGTCTCTTTATCCAGTCGGGGAGACAGTTTCTCATAGACCGTCTGGTGGTAGCTATTCAGCCACTCTACCTCTTCGGCACTCAGCATCTCCTTGACGATAGGCGTCTTATCGATAGGACAGAGAGTCAATGCTTCAAAGCGGAAGAAGGTGCCAAATTCCGTCTGCTGTGCAGGAACGATAAGCAGGGTGTTCTCGGTACGTATGCCATGCTTGCCAGCTTTATAAATGCCAGGTTCATCGGTTACGGTCATACCTGCTTGAAGAAGCGTAGGCATGTGGTTCATACGGATCTGGTGAGGCCCTTCGTGCACGCAGAGGTAGGAACCTACGCCATGACCTGTACCATGTAGGTAGTTGATACCTGCTTTCCACATGGCCTGACGTGCTAGAACATCCAGTTGTGTACCGCAAGTACCGGCTGGGAACTCGGCATTCATCAACTGTAAGAAGCCCTTTAGAACCAAGGTGTAGTCGGTTCGCTCCTCTTCTGTGGTCGGTCCCAGAGCGATGGTACGAGTCAGGTCGGTGGTACCATCCAGATATTGACCTCCGCTATCGAGCAGCAGCAAACCCCGCGGTTCCAACGGAACATCAGTCTCAGGTGTGGCTTCGTAGTGCACAATGGCGCCATGGGCTGCATAGCCGGCAATGGTATCGAAACTGATGCCGCGATAGTCATCCTGCTCGGCACGTAGTGTACAGAGTTTTTTATCAATGGTCATCTCAGTCTGGCCGCCAGCCTTCACAGCCGGTTTCAACCACTTTAGGAATTTCACCATGGCCACGCCGTCGCGTATCATAGCTTGACGGAAACCCTCTTGCTCCACCTCATTCTTCACGCTTTTCATCAGGGCGATAGGTGAATTAGCCTCTACAATCTGACAACCTTTTTGGGCTGCTTCATAGATGGCTGCATTGGTCATGGAGAGATCGAGTAGCAGGTGGCAATGGCTCATTTTGCTTAACTGGCTGACGGCCTCCTGATAGGGAGCCACCTTGACATGGATAGATTGCAGATAGCAGTTCACCTCATCGGTTACTTTTGCAGCATCAGTGAAGAGAATCACTTCGCTGGCACCGATAAAGAGGTAGGCCACAAAAACTGGGTTGCAATGCACGTCGCTACCCCGCAGATTGAGCGTCCAAGCAATCTCGTCGAGTGCGGAAATAAAGATAGCCTCCGCTCCATTGGCTGCCAAGGCAGCACGAATCTCTTCAATCTTGACGGGCGTCTCTTTCCCAGCAAACTTTATGGAATGGATCATGATAGGATCCTGTGGAATGGCTGGACGATCACTCCAAATAGCGTCCATCGGGTCATTGATACTCTTTACAGTGATGTTTGCCCCCTTCAGCTCTTCAGCTAAGGTCAAGGCGCCATGGGCAGAGAAGGTCGAAGCGTCAATACCTACTGCCTCGCCAGCCTTCAGTTCGTTAGCGATAAACTGAGAGATTGAGGGAGTCTCAGGCAGCATCAGTTTATAGAGGTCTATACCGGAACCCTGTAGCTGATCTGCAGCCTGCAGGAAATAGCGAGAGTCGGTCCATAAACCAGCCTTGGTCAAGGTGACAACTACGGTACCTGCCGAGCCGGTAAAGCCGCTAATCCACTCGCGTGAGTGCCATCGCGGAGCCACATACTCACTGAGGTGAGGGTCTGTGCTGGGGATGATACAGGCAGCCACTTGATTAGCTTTCATGTAAGCCCTAAGGGCTTCAAGACGTTGAGGTATGGTCATATTCATAAGGTTATTATTTGAGTCATTGACCACAAAGGTAAAACAATATTTTTAGATTCTTTGCAAAGAGTCTGAATTTTTATACAGATTAACAGCCGCATGGTTACATAGAGACAAAAAAGATGCACCGGCTGGTAAACCGATGCATCTTTTTCATATTAAGGTATGGGAATTACTCCTTGTTACCACGTTCACGGCGTTCGCGGCGCTCGCCACGTTCACGGCGTTCACCACGTTCAGGGCGCTCCTGATAGCCTTCGGGCTTCGGAATCAGCACGCGGTGTGACAGTTTGAACTTACCGGTCTTCGGATCGATGTCGAGCAACTTCACCTGAATCTCGTCACCCTCCTTCAAACCAGCCTCTTCAACAGTCTCCAGACGTTTCCAGTCAATCTCAGAGATGTGAAGCAGACCATCACGTCCGGGGAGGAACTCAACGAAGGCGCCATAAGGCATGATGCTGCGTATCTTACCGGTGTAAGTCTCACCCACCTCAGGAACGGCTACGATAGCCTTGATCATGCGGATAGCATCGTCGATGCTCTGCTTGCAGGTACCTGCAATCTCAATCTTACCTACGTTATCCTCTTCCTCGATAGTGATAGTAGCACCACTCTCTTCCTGCATACCTTGGATAATCTTTCCGCCTGGGCCAATTACAGCACCGATGAACTCCTTAGGAATAGTCATCGTCTCAATGCGCGGTGCGTGAGGCTTCAAATCTTCACGAGGCTCAGCGATGCACTCAGTCAGCTTGCCCAAGATGTATTCACGACCTGCCTTAGCCTGTAACAGGGCCTTCTCCAGGATGTCATAGGTCAAGCCATCGCACTTGATGTCCATCTGTGTAGCGGTGATACCATCCTTAGTACCGGTTACTTTGAAGTCCATATCGCCCAGGTGGTCTTCATCACCTAAGATATCGCTCAATACAGCGTATTTCTCTTCGCCTGCGTTCTTGATCAGACCCATGGCAATACCAGAAACGGGCTTCTTAATCTTTACACCAGCATCCATCAGAGCCAGCGTACCGGCACATACAGTAGCCATTGAAGAGGAACCATTTGATTCCAAGATATCAGAAACAACGCGAACCACGTAGGGATAATCAGCAGGAATCTGACCCTTCAGGGCACGCCATGCCAAGTGGCCGTGACCAATCTCACGACGACCTACACCACGCTGTGCCTTAGCCTCACCGGTTGAGAAGGGGGGGAAGTTGTAGTGCAGCAGGAAGCGCTCCTTACCGTGAACCAGTACATCGTCAACAATCTTCTCGTCGAGTTTGGTACCCAGTGTTACGGTTGAGAGAGACTGGGTTTCACCGCGAGTGAAGATAGACGAACCGTGAGGGCCGGGCAGCGGACTAACCTCGCACCAAATGGGGCGGATATCCGTAGTTTTACGACCATCCAGACGCTTACCCTCGTCCAAGATGCAGCGGCGCATAGCCTCTTTCTCTACATCGTGGTAGTAACGGTCAATCAGGGGAGCCTTCTCTTCCAGTTCCTCTTCAGAGAACTGAGCCTTGAACTCATCGCAGATGGCAGTGAAGGCCTCCTCGCGAGCGTGCTTGTCGCGGTTGCCCTCGCTGGCAATAGCGTAAGCCTTAGCATAGCAAGCGTCGTGTACAGCTTGGCGCAGCTCTTCATCGTTCACTTCGTGATCATAGGTGCGCTTAACGGTTGAGCCTACCTCTTCAGCCAGTTCCTTCTGAGCTACGCACATGGGCTTGATAGCCTCGTGGGCAGCCTTCAAGGCAGCGAGCAGATCTTGCTCAGAAACTTCGCTCATCTCGCCCTCAACCATCATGATGTTTTCGTAGGTGGCACCGACCATCAGGTCCATGTCAGCCTTCTCCAACTGCTCGAAGGTGGGGTTGATAACAAACTGACCGTCGATGCGTGCTACGCGTACTTCAGAGATTGGTCCGTTGAAGGGAATATCAGAAACAGCCAGGGCGGCAGAAGCAGCCAGACCGGCCAATGCATCAGGCATGTCAACTCCATCGGCGGAGAACAGTATGATGTTTACATAAACTTCAGCGTGGAAGTTGTCAGGGAAAAGGGGGCGGAGAGCACGGTCAACGAGGCGGCAAGTGAGGATTTCGTAATCCGAAGCGCGGCCTTCGCGCTTGGTAAAACCGCCGGGGAAACGTCCGAAAGCGGAGAATTTTTCTTTGTACTCTACCTGAAGCGGCATAAAATCTGTTCCGGGAACTGCGTC
>CAMAMO010000069.1 GCA_945836915.1 uncultured Mediterranea sp. | reverse complement strand
TAGATGGTGATTTTACGTTACCCAACGTACCAAGTTCGGCGAAGACTATCGTGGTCTCGTTCGTGGGTATGCAGAAGGCGGAAGTGGCTATTTCGCCTAAGATGAAGGTTTTCTTAAAGCCTGATTCTGAGATGCTTGATGAGGTGATGGTTGTGGCTTATGGTACAGCCAAGAAGTCTTCATTTACAGGTTCGGCTTCTTCTATTGATAATAAGAAGTTGGAGTCTCGTCCTATCACTAACGTAACCAAAGGTCTGGAAGGTCAGGCTACAGGTGTGTTGACCACCTCTGGTTCCGGTCAGCCCGGTTCGTCAGCAGCTGTTGTAATCCGTGGTTTTGGTTCTATCAACGCCTCTCAAAGCCCGCTGTACGTAGTGGATGGTGTTCCTTATGACGGTGCGCTGAACTCTATCAACCCCACGGATATCGAGTCGATGACCATCTTGAAGGATGCCTCGGCAGCTGCTTTGTATGGTGCACGTGGTGCCAACGGTGTTGTGATGATCACTACGAAGCAAGGTAAAGAGGGTAAAGCGAAAGTGACTTGGCGTTCTACCGTAGGTTGGGCATCTCGTGCCTTGGAGGCATACGATATGGCTGACCAGAAGGAGTTCGTGCAGTTGACCTACGAAGCGTTGCGTAACAGCTATGTGTTTACCTCTGGTTATGATTGGAATGTAGCTGAGGCCGCTGCGCGTGCCAATTTGGGCAAGACGTTAGGCGGTGAGGCCTACAACCCCTTCAAGAACTATGCTTGGAACGATATGATTGATCCCGCTACCGGTCAGGTGCGTAGTGATGCAAAGGCTGCTTGGAACGAGCAGTGGATGGACCAGTTGCTTCGCGACAACGCGCTTCGTCATGAGCACCAGTTCTCTATCAATGGCGGTACGGACAAGACGAAGTATATGTTCTCATTGGGTTATCTGAATGAGGACGGTGTACTGAAGACAACGGGTTTCCAGCGTTACAACGCCCGTGCGAACGTCAATTCTGTGATTAACGAGTGGTTCAAGGCCAACATGAACCTTTCATTGGCTCACTCTATGCAGAACTTTAGCGATTACGACGGCTCTTCTACTTCGAATGTGTGGTACTCCGCACAGTTTGTATCGCCTCTGTTCCCCCTTTATATTAAGGATGCCGAGGGTAACAATGCGCTTGATGTCAATGGCAAGCCTCAGCTGGATTATGGTGAAAGCGGTCGTCCGGGTAGTTACAATGACTACAACCCTATGGGCGGTTTGCAAGACGATAAGGCCGACATCCGTTACGACGTAGCCGGTTTGCGTACGGGCATGACGTTTGGCTCTGATTCTGAGAAATTTGGTATTTTCCAAGGCTTGAAACTGGCTTTAAACTTCGGTTTGGATTACCGTAATAACAAGCAGATGACGTATATGAATATGTACCATGGCAA
Source organism: uncultured Mediterranea sp. (assembly GCA_945836915.1). Classification (GTDB taxonomy): domain Bacteria; phylum Bacteroidota; class Bacteroidia; order Bacteroidales; family Bacteroidaceae; genus Bacteroides. The sequence goes on along the minus strand of CAMAMO010000069.1, from coordinate 8,988 downwards.
CCAGGCTTCCGCTGGCGGTTTGCTCTATAAGTACAATACACGTCTGCAGACCTATACGTTCAACCAGCTGCTGACATGGGATCGCTCATTTGGCAAACATGCGTTCAGTGTGTTGGCTGGTCATGAGTTCTACTCTTATATGTATGAATACCTGTCTGCTGGCCGTAGCAGTTTGGCCGAGGGCATTTTGGAATTGCGTCCGGGTGCCGTTCTGAAAGACGCAGACTCATATACGAATAAATACCGCATTGAGTCATGGCTTGGCCGTTTCAACTATAACTATGATGAGAAGTATTATCTGGATGCTTCATTCCGTCGCGACGGTTCTTCTCGCTTCCACAAGGATAACCGATGGGGCTCCTTCTGGTCGGTAGGTGGTAACTGGCGTATCTCTAAGGAGGCCTTTATGGAAGATATCGAATGGCTGAACAACCTCTCTCTGAAGGTGAGCTACGGTGAGCAGGGTAACGATAACCTGAGCAAGCTCTATGCTTGGCAGGGTCTCTATGATCTGGGTTATCCCAATGCCGACCAAGTAGGTGCCTTTATTGCTACATTAGAGAATAAGAACGTCTCTTGGGAGAAGAGTGGTAACTTTAACGTAGGTGTTGAGGCTACTATGTTCGACCAGCGCTTAAGTGTGAATGCGGAATACTTCAATAAGAAGACCACCGACATGTTGCTGAACTACCCCATGCCGCTCTCTTCTGGTTTCTCTGGTTATAGCGCAAACGTAGGTAATATGCGCAACAGTGGTATCGAGCTGGAAATCAAGGGTACGCCTATTAAGACTGACGACTTTACTTGGAACATCAGTTGGATGGGTTCTATGGTTAAGAATAAAGTGCTGAAGCTCACCTCTGAATCTCCTCAAATTATTTCTGGCGTCTATATTATCAAGGAGGGTGAGGAACTGAATAGTTTCTACATGGCCAAGTCGGCCGGTGTAGATCCTGCAACAGGTGCTCAGCTTTACTGGGTTTATGATACAGATGAGAACGGTAACCGTATCAACGAGCGCATCAGCAGTGACTACAGCAAGGCTGCCAATAGCAAGTATATTCTGGGAAGCCGTATTCCCGACCTTTATGGTAGTATCGGTACCGACCTCAGCTGGAAGGGCTTTGACCTCTCTATCCTGACCACCTACTCAATCGGCGGTAAGGTTTATGACGGCCTCTATGCTGGCTCGATGAACAACATGTACTACAACACCAACTGGAACAAGCATGCGCTGCGTCGTTGGCAAAAGCCCGGTGATATCACAGACGTACCCCGTATTGAAGTGGCTGGTAAGTACACCACCAACGATCGTTTCTTGATTGACGCCTCATACTTCTCAATCAAGAACATCACCTTAGGTTACAGACTGCCCAAATCTTGGTTGCAGCGTGCTAATCTGAATAGCGTACGTGTATTTGGCTCAGTGGACAATGTCGCTCTTTTCAGCCACCTGCAAGGTATGGATCCGCAGTATAACTTCAGCGGCTCAACTGACTACTCTTACACACCAAACCGCACTTGGTCACTCGGCGTGGAGGTTAATTTCTAAACATTGTTGAACACTTTTCCAATTAATAGAACAAATGAAGAATATATTCAAATACCTGTGTGTAGGTCTGATGGCCGGTTCAGCCATGGTTGCTTGCACCGACGACGCGTTGGAAACTACACCTTCAGATTCAATGGCTGGTAACGATGTCATTACATCTACGAATACGGCTCTGATTTCGTTGAACGGTATCTACCGTTCGATGTACACGTCTGGATGGTCAACCACCGGCAATACCCACCAATGCTTCGGTATTTCAGCTTACAACCTGATGGCCGATGTGATGGGTGAGGATATGATTATGAATGGTAGTGGAAGCGGCTGGTTTTGGTACGACTGTACCTATAATGTTAAAACTTTCTACACAAGCGGAGCTTGGCGCTCATACGACCTTTGGAGCGCCTATTATACCTGGATTGCGCAGGCTAACTACCTGATTGACGCACAAGAGACCATGCAAGGTGCAGAGGCAGATAAGAACTATGTCTTGGGTCAGGCTTACGCTATTCGTGCATACTCTTACTTCATGCTGGCTCAAAGTTTTGCCCGTACCTATAAAGGCCATGAAACAGAGCCATGCTGCCCCATTTATACTACGGGTACAAAGATTGGCATGCAGGGCAATCCCCGCTCAACGGTGCAAGAGGTGTATGACCTCATCACGGAAGACCTCGAGACCGCCGTCACTATGTTGAAGGGTATCGAACGTAAACACGTCAGTCATATCAACTATGCCGTAGCGTGTGGCTTCCAGGCCCGCGTGGCATTGGTTATGGAGGATTGGCAAACAGCTTTGACTGCTGCTGCCGAAGCTATTAAGAATAGCGGTTGCTCTATTCTTGCCGTGAAGGACTTCGCTGGCGTTAACTCTACGGCTGCAAAGAACGTGATGTGGGGAGCCAAGATTCAGGCCGATCAGTCTGGCATTTATGCTGGCTTCTTCACTCACTTGGATGCCAGTGCCGGTAAGTATGGTTCTTCTGCAAGAAAGCAGATTAGCAAGTTGCTCTATGACAAGATGAGTGGTACAGACGACCGTCTGACATGGTGGAACCCTAAAGATGCGGCCAACGAGAAGAACGGTTACCAGCAGGAGAAATTTAAGTTCTCAAACATCCAAACCTGGGAGGGTGACTACATCTGGATGCGTGTAGAGGAGATGTATCTCACAGCAGCCGAAGCGGCCTGTCGTCTTACTGAAGAGGCAACGGCTAAGCAATATCTAATGGCACTGATGAAGAAGCGTGATGCGAATTATAGCTGTAATAAAACTGGTGTTGAACTGGGAAAGCTGACTACCGACGAAACTGGCTCACTGCTTGAGGAGATTATCACGCAGCGCCGTATCGAACTTTGGGGTGAATTTGGCCGTATCTATGATATCCGCCGCCTGAAGCAGGGCTTTGTTCGCACAGCGGCTATGGGATGGCCTGCAGATGCTTTGCTGAAGAATCGTCCAAGCGACAATCCTGAGAGCTACATGTGGGTGCTCACCATTCCGCAGAAGGAGTTTGATGGTAATGCCAATATGGATGCTGCTAAAGACCAGAACCCTACCGGCGACACTAAATAATATTAAACATTACTCAATTAATCAATAGTTGATTACGAATATGAAATATTTCAATCGTTTATCTTATATCTTAGCATTCGCAGCTATCGGCCTGTTTGCCTCGTGCGAGCAAGACAATGAGGGTGTTGTGTATAATCTTGACACCATGGGCGTTACCTTCTTGAGTGCTTCTCAATCCGTTAGTTTCCCCGCTAATGGGTATGAAGGATTTGATGTAGAATTGGTTCGTGCCAAGTATAGCGAAGCGGCAACTGTCTCTATTGACGCTTATATGAAGGATAGCAAGGGAAACAAGCTGGCTATCCCGGCTGAATACACCATTCCCTCGTCAGCATCGTTTGCCGCTGGCGAGAACAAGACCACTTTCCATGTCTCTGTAGGCAATATAAAGTCTGGTGTTACTTTTAAACTCTATTTTGATTTAGGTACCGACAATGCCAATGTGGATGCAAAAACTGTTAAAACGGTCAGCGTATATCGTGACTATACCTTCTCGAAGATTGGTACTGGATCCATTAATTCTGAAGCATTTGGAGATACTTGGGCCGTAGAGTGGGAAAAAGCGGATGACATTACTTGGTATCGTGCCATTGCGCCCTATGAAGAGGGTTATGATGTAGTTTTCAAAGTGGGTACTGATGGCAAGACCGTCACGGTAGCTAAGCAAGCTATTATGAGTGATCTCATGGGATATGGTACAGCTTATGTCGCTGGCTCCGGTGAATTGGTTGATGGTGTCATCTCTGTTAAGTTAGAACTTACAGTAAGTGCCGGCTCTTTCGGTCAATTCAAGGAGGTATTCTATTTGCCTAATTAATAGCAGACTCATCTCATAGAGTTATTCTCTATGGAAATCTATTCGCCGCAATCCGTACCATTGAGGTACTGGTTGCGGCGATTCTTTTTTTCTTGATAAATTTTGCATTTTCTCTCAATTTGCACTATCTTCGCCCCCACTAATTTAGCATTTTGAAAGTCGATAAATATGGCAATGAAAGAATTTGTGATCTCTGAGGTGCAGGCTGAAACGGCGGTGCTGGTGGGATTGATTACGCAGACGCAGGACGAGCGGAAAACCAATGAGTACCTCGATGAACTGGCCTTCCTGGCCGAAACGGCGGGGGCTGTGGTGGTGAAACGCTTTACGCAGCGACTGGATCAGGCTAACTCTGTAACCTATGTGGGAAAAGGTAAGCTGGAGGATATTCGCAACTATATCCGCGATGAGGAGGAGGCTGAACGCGAAGTGGGTATGGTGATTTTTGATGATGAGCTGTCGGCCAAACAGATTCGGAATATCGAGGCGGAGTTGAAGGTGAAGATTCTGGATCGCACCTCGCTGATTCTCGATATCTTCGCCATGCGTGCTCAGACGGCCAATGCCAAGACGCAGGTGGAGCTGGCACAGTACCGCTACATGCTGCCTCGCTTGCAGCGCCTTTGGACCCACCTGGAGCGTCAAGGCGGTGGCTCGGGCGCCGGTGGCGGTAAGGGCTCGGTAGGTCTGCGTGGTCCTGGTGAAACGCAGCTCGAGATGGACCGCCGTATCATCCTGAACCGCATGTCGCTGCTTAAGGAACGTCTGGCTGAGATTGACAAGCAGAAGGCCACTCAGCGCAAGAATCGCGGCAGGCTGATTCGTGTGGCGCTGGTGGGTTACACCAACGTGGGCAAGAGTACCCTGATGAACCTGTTGGCCAAGAGTGAGGTGTTTGCCGAGAACAAACTCTTCGCTACGCTCGACACCACCGTACGCAAGGTGATTATCGAAAACCTCCCCTTCCTACTCAGCGACACGGTAGGCTTTATCCGCAAGCTGCCTACCGATCTGGTCGATTCCTTTAAATCTACCCTCGATGAGGTGCGCGAGGCTGATCTCCTGCTCCATGTGGTGGATATCTCACACCCCGATTTTGAGGAGCAGATTGAGGTGGTGAACAAGACGCTGGCCGATATTGGCGCCGGCGGCAAGCCGATGATGATTATCTTCAATAAGATTGATGCCTACACCTATATCGAGAAGGCGGAGGATGACTTGACGCCACGCACCAAGGCCAACTGGAGCCTGGAGGAGTTGATGCGCACCTGGATGGCTAAGATGGAGGATAACTGCCTCTTCATCTCTGCCCGCGAGAAAACCAATCTGGAGCAACTGAAAGAGGTGGTCTATCAGCGTGTCAAGGAGCTTCATGTGCAGAAGTACCCCTACAACGACTTCCTCTACCAACAGTATGAGGAGTCCTAATATGCCTTATTAATATATACAACTAAAGACGGTTAAAAGAAATGAGACGATTGAATAGTGCTGAGCTGCAACAGCTGGAGGCACAGATGTGCCATGCAGAGGATTGGAATCAGGTGCTGGTGGCGGAGGATTTCCGCCCCGACTATGTGCACCATGTACACTTTAGCGGTGAGGTGCGCTTGGGCACCTTTAATGATACCTTCACGCTTCCCGGTGGGGTGAAGAAGCACGCCGGTATCAGTCATGTTACCCTTCATAACGTCACCGTAGGCGATGATTGCTGCATTGAGCATGTGGAGAACTACATTGCCAACTACGAGATTGGTCACCATACCCGTATTGAGCATGTTGATCTGCTCTTGGTGGAGGGTGTGTCGCGCTTCGGTAATGGCGTGGAGGTGGCTGTGCTCAATGAAACGGGTGGGCGAGAGGTCTCTATGAACGATAAACTCTCTGCCCATCAGGCCTACATCATGGCGCTCTATCGCCACCGCCCAGAGCTGACGGCACGGATGAAGGAGATTGCCGATTATTACAGCAACAAACATGCCTCCGACCGCGGTACGCTGGGTGCACACGTCACCTTGGTGAATTGCGGTACAATTAAAAATGTACGCATGCGCGACTATACGACCGTATCTGGCGCGTGCCGACTGACTAACGGCAGCATCAACAGCTGCCAAGAGGCGCCGGTCTATATCGGTCATGGAGTGATTTGTGACGACTTCATCATCTCCAGCGGTTCGCATATCGATGACGGTGCCATGCTGACCCGTTGCTTTGTGGGGCAGGCGTGCAAACTGGGCCATAACTACTCAGCCACCGATTCGCTCTTCTTCAGCAACTGCCAGGGAGAGAACGGCGAGGCGTGCGCCATCTTTGCCGGTCCATTCACGGTGACTCACCATAAGAGTACGCTGCTCATTGCCGGTATGTTCTCCTTCATGAATGCCGGATCGGGCTCTAACCAGAGCAACCATATGTATAAACTGGGTCCTATCCATCAGGGCACGTTGGAGCGTGGTGCTAAGACCACCTCCGACTCCTATATCCTCTGGCCAGCTCGTGTGGGTGCCTTCTCTTTGGTGATGGGGCGCCATACCGGTCATGCCGATACCAGCAACCTCCCCTTCTCCTACCTGATTGAGCAGCAGAACACCACCTATCTGGTGCCTGGCGTCAACCTGCGCAGCGTGGGTACTATCCGCGATGCCCAGAAATGGCCCAAACGCGATGGTCGCACGGACCCTAATAAATTGGATTTCATCAACTACAACCTGCTGAGTCCCTACACTGTGCAGAAGATGTTCAAAGGGGTAGAGATACTGCAAAACCTGCGTCGCGCCAGTGGCGAGCTGTCTGACATCTACTCATACCATAGCGCCAAGATACGCAACTCGTCCCTCAGCAAGGGTATCAGCTTCTACCGCACAGCTATTCATAAATTCCTGGGCAACTCGGTCATCAAGCGTCTGGAGGGCATCGACTTTGCGGATGATGAGGCCATTCGTGCCCGTCTGCGCCCGGATACCCAGATAGGGCGAGGCGAGTGGGTCGATATCTCCGGATTGATTGCCCCAAAGAGCGAGATTGACGCCTTGGTGGATGGCATTGAGCAGGGTCAGGTGAACCGACTGAAGTGCATCAATGCCGAGTTTGAGCGGATGCACCTAAACTACTACACCTACGAGTGGACTTGGGCTTACGACAAGCTGGAGGAGTTCTATGGCGTTCATCCTGAGAAGATGACCGCTGCAGACATTATCCGCATCGTGGAGCAGTGGAAAGAGGCTGTCATTGGATTGGACCGCATGGTGTATGAGGACGCCAAGAAGGAGTTCTCCTTAGCTTCGATGACCGGCTTCGGTGCCGACGGCTCACGCTTGGAAAAGGAGCTTGACTTCGAACAGGTGCGCGGAGATTTTGAGAGCAATCCTTTTGTCACTGCCGTACTCCGTCACATCGAAGTGAAGAGCGCTTTAGGCGACGAACTGATAGCCCGCATGCAGAAAACCATCGAAAAGCGCAAAGAATAAAGTTAATTATTATAAAGAACTGCATTCCCAAAAGAATACTTCGTAACTTTGTGGAATAGTTAGAAACTCATTAACTTATAAACTTAAATAAATATGGCAAATCCTCCGTTCCACTATCAACCCATGTTTGAGCATGGTGAGGACAAAACTGAGTACTATCTGCTGACCAAGGACTACGTGTCGGTGAGCGAATTTGAAGGTAAACCCATCCTGAAGATTGAAAAGGAGGGTCTGACCGCTATGGCTAATGCGGCTTTCCGCGATGTATCGTTCCTGCTGCGCAGAGCGCACAACGAGCAGGTGGCTAAGATACTGAATGACCCTGAGGCCAGTGATAACGATAAGTATGTGGCACTCACCTTCCTGCGTAACGCTGAGGTGGCTGCCAAGGGTAAACTGCCTTTGTGTCAGGATACCGGTACGGCTATCATCCACGGTGAAAAGGGTCAGCAGGTTTGGACTGGCTACTGCGATGAAGAGGCCCTCTCATTAGGTGTTTATAAGACCTATACCGAGGAGAACCTGCGCTACTCGCAGAACGCTCCGCTGAATATGTACGACGAGGTGAACACCCGTTGCAACCTGCCCGCTCAGATTGACCTTGAGGCTACTGAAGGCATGGAGTACCGCTTCCTCTGCGTGACGAAGGGTGGTGGTTCTGCTAACAAGAGCTACCTTTATCAAGAGACCAAGGCGGTGCTGAATCCCGCTACGCTGGTGCCCTTCCTCGTTGAGAAGATGAAGACCCTGGGTACAGCCGCTTGTCCGCCTTATCATATAGCTTTCGTCATCGGCGGTACTTCTGCTGAGAAGAACCTGTTGACGGTGAAGTTGGCTTCAACCCACTACTATGACGAACTGCCTACTACCGGTAATGAGTATGGCCGTGCGTTCCGTGATGTAGAGCTGGAGAAGCAGGTGCTGGAAGAAGCGCATAAGATTGGCCTTGGTGCTCAGTTTGGTGGTAAGTACATGGCTCACGATATCCGCATTATCCGTCTGCCCCGTCACGGTGCCTCTTGTCCTATCGGTTTGGGCGTTTCTTGCTCTGCTGACCGTAACATCAAGTGTAAGATCAATGCCGATGGTATTTGGATTGAAAAGATGGATGACAATCCCGGTTCGCTGATACCCGAAGCATTGCGTCAGGCTGGCGAGGGTGATGTAGTTCGTATCAACCTGAACCAACCCATGGCTGACGTGCTGAAGGAACTGACCAAGTATCCCGTCGCTACCCGTCTTTCATTGAACGGTACCATCATCGTAGGTCGTGACATTGCTCACGCTAAGTTGAAAGAGCGTCTGGATCGTGGCGAGGAGTTGCCTCAGTATATCAAGGATCATCCTATCTATTACGCTGGTCCCGCCAAGACACCCGCTGGCATGGCTTGTGGTTCGATGGGTCCCACAACAGCCGGTCGAATGGACCCCTACGTAGATCTCTTCCAGAGCCACGGTGGCAGCATGATTATGCTGGCTAAGGGTAACCGCAGTCAGGCTGTGACCGATGCCTGCAAGAAGCATGGTGGCTTCTACCTCGGCTCTATCGGTGGTCCGGCCGCTATCCTGGCTCAGAACAACA
>CAMAMO010000068.1 GCA_945836915.1 uncultured Mediterranea sp. | reverse complement strand
ACATCACCCGAAGTGCCCGATGCCTGCTCGTTTGCTGGCGAGACCTATGACCTAAGGCGTCAGGATCTCTACGAGCGGATGGACCGCGAGCTGATGGCCTTTACCTACATGCACGCTACCACCATGCTGACAATGAAGCGGGCTACGCGCTACTTCCCCGTCATCGTGCCGATTTTGAAGGCGAACGGTTTGCCTGAAGATCTGAAATATCTGGCAGTAATTGAGAGCAATCTGAGTCCGCTGGCCAAGTCGCCCGCTGGGGCGGCTGGCATGTGGCAGTTTATGGCAACCACCGCAAAGCAATATGGGCTGGAGGTAAACAACGAAGTGGACGAGCGTTACCACATCGAGAAGGAGACCCGAGCAGCCTGTCGCTATCTGAAGGAGGCGTACGAGAAGTATGGCAACTGGTTGACAGTAGCGGCCTCGTATAATGCCGGACAGGCACGCATCACGTCGCAGTTGAAGGCGCAGAAAGTGGAGAGCGCCATCGACCTCTGGCTGGTGGAGGAGACAACGCGCTACATGTTTCGTCTGTTAGCCGCCAAGCAGGTGCTCGAGCATCCCAAACGTTACGGTTTCCTCCTGAAGAAACACCAACACTATCCCCCCTTCCGCTACCGCACGGACACCATCAAAGGTCCAGTAGATACCTTAGCCAACTACGCTATCAAGCAGGGTATCACCTACCGCCAGTTAAAAGAGCACAACCCCTGGCTAAGGAGCACTAAGCTGACCAATAAGACCAGGAAGAGGTACATCATTCAAATACCCCAATAGGAAACTCTCTCAACCCCCTATTCTATTAATTCTCCGGCACCTTGGCGGAGGATTTCGGGTTGGGACTGGGTGCAGTCGATGATGGTGGACTGGGTGGTTTGGCCTTCGCCTGCGTCTATAATAAGATCGACTTGACGGGACCAACGCTCTTCGATGAGTTCAGGGAGGGTGATGTAGCCCTCATCCTCACCCTCCTCTATCGGGAGGGAAGCCACCATCAACGGGGCCTCCAACTGCTCGATGAGCTGCTGTAGCGGGGCACACTGGGGCATGCGGATACCTACCTCCTTACGACCGCTAAAGATTTTGGGCAAACGGGAGGTACCGGGGAGGATGAAAGTGAAAGGACCGGGAAGATTGCGCTTCATCAGCTTGAAGGTGGCGTTATCAACCTTGGCATACTCGCTGATGCTGCTGAGGCTGTAACAGACAATGGAGAGGGGATGCTTGCGGGAATCAATCCCTCTAAGGCGGCAAATGCGCTCGATAGGTCGCTCTTTAAGAGCGTGGCAGGCGAAGGCATAACAGGTATCGGTAGGGAGAATCATGACCGCCCCGTCCTGCAGCTGGCGCACGAGGCTCTGGAGCAGCAGGGGATTGTTGTTTTTAGCGTAAAGTTTCTGTATCATGATATTCAGAGGCTTTAAGGTATGGGGAGGAAGAGGTGTGAAGGATAGCCGATATCAACGAGGAAGAGAGCCTCGCCAGGGACGGAGGTGCCGGCGCTGCAGCGGTTGCGCTGAAGGATGATAGCATTGAACCCTTCGACAGTGAGCTTGCCCTGCCCTACCTGCAAGAGGGTACCTACCACTGCACGCACCATGTTGCGCAGGAAACGATCAGCCTGGATAGTGAAGCGCCAGGTGGTGGCATCGACCTGATCCCAACGGGCCTGCATAACGCGGCAGTTATTGGTCTTGACGTCGGTATGGAGCTTGCTGAAGCTGGTGAAATCGGTATGAGTGAGTAGCAACGCAGCAGCCTGGTTCATCCGCTCGAAATCGGGCGTATGAAAGAGGCGGTAGCTGTAGTGGCGCTGGAAGGGAGACTTAGCGGTGGTGATGTAATACTCGTAGGTGCGGTAGGTAGCATCAAAGCGCGCATGGGCCTGAGGCTGCACGGACACCACTTTATAGATGGCAATATCGGGAGGCAGGATGCGGTTAAGCTTATCAGTAAGGCGGAGGGGCTCCACCGGCTGATCAGTATCAAAATGGGCCACCATGAGGCGTGCATGCACGCCGGCATCCGTACGGCCTGCACCAGTAACCTCCACAGGGTGGCGCAGCAGGGTAGAGAGGGCCTTCATGAGCTGCTCTTGCACACTGAGTCCGTTGGGCTGGATTTGCCAGCCGTGGTAGGCGGTGCCATCATAGGCGAGATAGAGGAAGTAGCGTGACATACGTGGCGACAGGGTTATAGAGATTACTCTTTCATGCGGGTGGTGATGTGGAAGCAGCCCTGCTTAAGTTCATACTTAACGTAGCAGCGGCCGTTCTTTTTGAGGTCGCGAAGCACCTCGCTGAGCACCATCTTGAGGGTGTCGGAAGAGACGTCCTGCATGGGGCGTCCATCCTCATCCTCCACCTTTTCGAAACGCTTCCAACTAACATCGAAGGTAGTACCATAGGCATGGGCCGAGTTGGCGGAGGCGTTGGTGTTACGCTGGCGGAGGCGTTTGACATCACCCTGGGTACGGAGGACGGAGGTTACGACGATACGGTTGGGATTGAGCCCCTTGCTGGCGCAGGAGTCGAGGAAGTTGATGCCGATAGAATCAAGCAGACGAGCGGCACCAGGGATAACGTAGGGGATAGAGTGCGTGAGGGAGTCCACGCTGTAGTAGGCGTTGCTGCCAATGAGACAGAGACGGCTCTTCAGTCCTTCCGCCTCGTGCCGGTCGGCCAAGGGGGCGATACCAATAGCCTGGGCTGTACGGAGGTGCACTTCGTTGAGGTCATTGAAGGCACGTTTATAACTGATGACCCCGCGGATGTTGCGAGGTTCGTTCATCTTCATGGAGAGGTCGCGCTTACAACCTGCCATGGCTGTCAGGGCCAAAAGACCCATAAAGAGAAGAGGTAGATATCGTTTCATATAAAAGACCCTTCGGCCCCCCCTAAAGAGAGACCATCCCGCCCCCATAGAGGGGAAGTCGGGGATAATTGTTGTTTATTCCTTTAATTGATTATACTCTTGTAATTTGTCAACTTATCTACTTGTCAACCTATCAACTAACCCTCTACATCCACCCAGTGTATCTCTGAGTCGCGTTTGAACCAGGTCATCTGCTTACGGGAGTAGATGCGGCTGTTTTGCTGAATCTTGGCGATGGCTTCGTCTAGGGTCCAGTGGCCGTCAAGGTATTGGAACATCTCCTTGTAGCCTACGGTATTGAGGCTGTTGAGGTGGCGATAAGGCATCACACGGCGGGCCTCATCAATGAGTCCATCGTGCACCATCTGGACAACGCGGTGGTTGATGCGGTCGTAGAGCTCCTCACGCTGGCGCCTCAACCCAATCTTGACAATACGAAAGGGACGCTGCTTAACGGCATTGGTGCGGAAGGAGGTGTAGGTGCGACCGGTCATGTAGCAGATCTCGAGGGCATGGATGATACGCTTGGGATTCTTGAGATCGACCACCTGATAGTAGTCGGGGTCAAGCAGACGGAGTTCGGCCACCAAGGGGTCGAGCCCCTCCTGCTCGTAGCGTTCCAAGAGGGTGCGGCGTGTCACGTCATCCACCGTGGGGATATCATCAATCCCTTTGCAGACGGCATCGATGTACATCATGGAGCCTCCGGTGAGGATGACCACATGATGTTGTTGAAAGAGGGCGTTGAGCAGTTGCATCACCTCCTCTTCGTAGCGGGCCGCACTGTAGTAGTCAGTGAGTTGAAGTGTGCCCACCATGTGGTGAGGCACGCGAGCCAGCTGGTCGGGCGTAGGGGCAGCGGTGCCGATGGGCAGGTCTGCGTAGAGCTGACGCGAATCGGCAGAGATAATGGATGTACGGAAGCGCTCAGCCAATTCCAGACTGAGCGCTGTCTTGCCTACACCCGTGGGGCCCAAAAGGACCAACAGCACGGGTCGGCTCTCTGCCGCTACCTCGGCCAAAAGGGGCTCAATAGCGGTCGTCATCGTAGGGGTTGCTCATCTCGCCCAAACCTTCAAAGCCTTCGCTGTCGAGGTCCTCCATATCGTAATCCTGATCGCCGTAGAAGTTCTCATCGAGGTCGAGATTGGCCGAAAGTTTGTTCTCATACTCCTCGAAGTTGACCTCCTGAGCTGGGGGTTCACCTTCGCTACGGGTGCACTTAGCCCCCTTAATCTGCTTGCCGGTAACAATTTCAGTCAGTTCGATGAAGAAACTGCGTTCGGTCATGTAATCGAAGACGTAGATTAACTTCTGGTGTTCATCCTCAATGAGGTCGCTCAGCACAGTATCCTTCATAATCCAACTATCCACCTCGGGGTCGTCGTTCATCTCCTCCAGGGTAATCTCTTTCTCCTTTTCCCAGCCTTCGTCGCAGATGAAGAAGGAGGTCATCTGGTTGTCTTTATAATCCACCGATTGAAGGATGGCTTTGTGGAAGTCGTAGAAGGTGGCATCGGGGTCAATCTGTATCTCGCGTACGAAGTCGTCTGACTCGTCAGAGATCAATGTAAAGCGGTATATCATTTGATTTGAATCTTTAAATGTGGTTCTAAAAAGGGGTTATTTGCCAGCGGGGATGATGCCTCGCTGTGAGGATTTGACGAAGTCAACAATGTAACGGATCTCGGGGGTCATCTCCATCTCGGCCTCAATCCGCGCCACGGCGTTGGTGATGTTGAGGTCGCTCTGGTAGATGATGCGGTAAGCGTTGTGAATCTGCTCGATGGTTTCGTTAGAGAAGCCACGGCGACGGAGGCCGACGATGTTGATACCGGCGTAGCAGATGGGCTCGCGACCGGCGATGATATAGGGAGGAATATCCTTACTGAAGCGGCAGCCACCCTGAATCATACCGTAACCACCCACACGACAGAACTGGTGCATCAAGACGTTGGCGCTGATAATGGAGTTGTCGTCGATGACAATCTCACCAGCCAGCTTTGTGCTGTTACCGATGATACAGCCATTGCCGATACGGGCATCGTGAGCCACGTGTACGCTCTCCATCAGGAGGTTGTTGCTACCCACCACGGTCTTACCCTTAGCCGCCGTACCACGGTTGATGGTCACATTCTCGCGGATAAGGTTGTTATCGCCCACCTCAGCCGTGGTCTCTTCACCACGGAACTTCAGGTCTTGAGGGATGGCGCCAACTACCGCACCAGGGAAGATGGTGTTGCCATTGCCAATGCGAGAGCCATAGAGGATGGAGGCTCCGGCCATAATCTTATTGTTGTCGCCTATCACCACATTGCGGTCGATATAGACAAAGGGGGCAATCTCCACGTTCTGCCCAATCTGGGCTTCGGGATCAATGTATGCTAATGGACTAATCATATCGTTGGGGTTATTTATTTTTCACAATCTGTGCGGTAAACTCGGCCTCGCAGACTACCTTCTCGCCTACGAAGACGTAGCCCTTCATCGAGGAGATACCCCGACGGATGGGGGCGAGGAGTTCGACACGGAAGAGGAGGGTGTCGCCAGGCACCACCTTCTGGCGGAACTTGACACCATCAATCTTGAGGAAGTAGGTAGAGTAACGCTCTGGCTCATCGACAGAGTTTAGTACCAGCAATCCGCCAGTCTGGGCCATGGCCTCAATCTGCAATACGCCTGGCATCACCGGCTCCTGGGGGAAGTGACCCACGAAGAAGGGTTCGTTGGCGGTGACATTCTTGACGCCGACAATGTAGTTGGCACCAATCTCAATCACCTTGTCCACCAGCTGGAAGGGGTAGCGGTGAGGGAGCAGCTCGCGGATGCGGTTGACATCCATCAGCGGGGCGCGGTTGATATCGTAAATGGGGGCCTGGATTTCGTGGAGACGAATCTCCTTACGCATCTGACGGGCAAACTTGTTATTGATGGTGTGGCCGGGACGGGTGGCGATGATGCGGCCCTTGATAGGCTTGCCGATGAGGGCGAGGTCGCCAATGACGTCGAGCAGCTTATGGCGCGCACATTCGTTGGGCCATACCAGCGGCTTATGGTTGATGTAGCCCAACTTGGAGGCATCCATGTGAGGTACACCCATCACATCGGCTAATTTGTCGTAATTCTCCTGCGTCATCTCACGCTCGTAGATAACGATGGCGTTGTCCAGGTCGCCTCCCTTAATCAGGCCGGCCTGAAGCAGCGGCTCAATCTCACGCACGAAAACGAAGGTGCGGCTGGCTGCTACCTCGGTAGCGAACTTATCCATCGTTTCGAGGGTGGCGAACTGGTTGGGCAGGATGGTAGAGTCGTATGAGACGAGGACGTTCAGGCTGAACTGCTCATCGGGCAGCACAATGATGCTGGAGCCGGTGCGCTCATCGCGGAACTCAATCTTCTGCTTGATGATGTAGAAGTCCTTAATGGCCTCCTGTTCAACCGTACCCACCCGCTCAATAGCCTCGGCATAGTACTTGGCACTGCCATCGAGGATGGGAAACTCTGGACCATCGACCTGAATAAGACAGTTGTCAATGCCCAGGGCATAGAGGGCGGCCATACCATGTTCTACCGTGCTGACCTTGACGCCATTCTTGCTGAGAACGGTGCCACGGGTAGTTTCAGTGACGTTATCGGCTACGGCATCAATGATGGGCTGTCCATCCAAATCGATGCGCTGGATTTTATATCCATGGTTCTCGGGGGCGGGGTTGAAGGTCACCGTGAGGTTGAGACCGGTGTGGAGACCTTTACCGCTCAGCGAGAAGCTCTCTTTAAGTGTCTTTTGTTTCAACATATCTTTTTGTTCAATAGGTTACTTGGTTGTCTCCTTGAGTTGGGCCTTGAGTTCATCCACCTCCTTACGCAGGCGGTCCAGCTCGAAGTACATATCGGGAAGTTTGCGGAAGACCGACTGCGACTTGAAGTAGGCCTTCAGCTCCATGGGGGGCGTACCAATCAAGCGGCTGCCAGCTTTTAGTGAGCTGGGAACACCACTCTGCGCACCGAGATCGACATGGTCGCCAATGCGGATGTGACCAGCGATACCAGTCTGCCCACCAAACATACACCACTCGCCCACCTTGGTAGAACCAGCGATACCCACTTGAGCAGCCATCACGGTGTGCGAGCCAATCTCGTCGTTGTGTGCAATCTGCACCAGGTTGTCGAGCTTCACCCCGCTGTGGATGATAGTGGCACCCATGGTGGCGCGATCCACGCAGGTATTGGCGCCAATCTCCACATCATCCTCGAGCACCACAATGCCTATCTGAGGAATCTTCTCATAGCCCTGAGGCGTAGGTGCAAAGCCGAAGCCATCGGCACCGATGACCGAACCGGCATGCAAGATGCATCGATCGCCCACACGACAGTCGTGATAGACGGTAGCGTGAGGATAGAGGATACAGTGGCTACCCACCTTGGCGTTAGCACCCACCGTGGCATGGGGATGCAGTTCGGTGCCTGCACCCACCTCGGCATAGTCGCCTACGCAAGCAAAGGGAGCGATGTAGGCATCGGGGGCTACCTTCGCCGTCGGGGCGATGTAGGCCAGCGGATCGATACCGGTGCGCTTGGGGTGACTCTGTTCGTAGAGGGTCATCAGCTTGGCCAGACTCTCATAAGCGTTGTCCACCTTAATCAAGGTGGCCTTCACCTCATGCTCAGGCACGAAATCTTTGTTAACCAGCACAATGCTGGCTTTCGTCTCATACAAATAGGGGATATATTTAGGGTTTGAAAGGAACGAAATGGCGCCAGGCACACCCTCTTCAATCTTTGCAAAGGTGTGGACAGTAGCCGTTTCGTCGCCTACGATTTCGCCTTGAATCAGCGAAGCAATCTGTTTTGCACTAAACTCCATAATCGGTATTATATTAGTCGTTTTTAAACTCTATTTACTTTTTCAAATTACAAATAACGCAATTTTTTCTGATATAACCTTATATAAAAGAGAAAAAATTTCATGCGTCTATTTAGCGGAGATAGCAAAGGTAGTACTTTTTTACCTTTTTTGAAAGCAGAGAGATGTTGAGCATATCACTGGCATCGGCCACGGTACGGGTGGTGCCGTCGTTGTAGAGGATGTCGATACTATCGTCTGCGGGGTTGTACATGTTGCGCTCGATACGGGTGTAGCTAACCAGATAATCGGCCTCGTGAGCGGTGAGATTGAGGCGCTTTTCTATCGCCTGCTTGATACTATTAATACGTTCGATATCAAAAGGTTCATTACTTACCTCGACTTTAAAAATCAAACGATCTACCATACCGTGGCTCAGGGTACGGAGTACACAGTCTGGGTGGTCGCACCACACCTTGAGTGAGGTCCAGATGTCGTTATCATCCAGACGGATGAACTGTTCCAAGCAGGTGGGGTCAGCGAGGAAGCGTTCACGGTCGATGTCATGATAGAGGAAAAATTGAAGTGCGGGCGAAGCGAAGAGAGTTTCGCCCTTCAAGGCCAGTTCTTTGGCCCGAAGGAGGGTGTTGACCAGCATCCGCTCGTAAGCCACCGAGGTTTTGTGCAGATAAACCTGCCAATACATCAGGCGCCGCGAGGTGAGGAAGTTCTCGATGGAGTAGATGCCTTTGGCCTCGACCACCAAATGATCATCGCGTACATCAAGCATCTTGATGATACGCGCCGAGCCGATATTACCCTCAATCACCCCCGTGTAGTAGCTGTCGCGCCTCAGGTAGTCAAGGCGGTCCATATCGAGCTGACCGCTGACCAGTTGGTGGAGGAAACGCTTGGGGTGCTCATCCTTGAAGATTTGAATAGCTAAGGTGAGAGCCCCCTCCATCTCGCGATTGATGCGCTCCATGAGCATGAGCGAAATCTCCTCGTGCGACACGCCTCCCACGATGGAGTGCTCCAGCACGTGAGAGAAGGGACCATGGCCTACGTCGTGAAGCAGGATGGCCGCCTTCACCGCCTCAGCCTCTTCGTCAGAGATGACGTTTCCCTTAGCCTGAAGCTGCTGCAGAGCCTCCTGCATCAGGTAGAACGCACCGAGCGAATGCTGAAAACGGGTGTGCTGAGCACCTGGATAGACCACTGAGGAGAGGCCCACCTGTTTAATGCGCGTGAGGCGCTGGAGCAGCGGGTGCCTCACCAAGTCGAAGATGAGTCCCTTAGGGATATTGATGAACCCAAAGACGGGGTCATTGATGATTTTTCGTTCGTTTGACATGCCATATCTTGTTTATTCGGCAAAGGTAACAGATTTCAATTGAACTACCAAGGGAAAAAATAACTACTTTATTTTGCAATTAGGCAACCATTTATTACTTTTGCCCCCAATTTAATTAGGTATTAGCTATGCTTACAATCAAACAAATTACAGAAAACACCCAGGCGGTGGTTGCCGGACTGGAGAAAAAGCACTTCAAAGGGGCCCAAGAGGCCATTGATCAGGTGCTGGAACTAAACAACAAACGGAAAAGTACCCAAGCGGTATTAGATAAGAACCTGGCTGAGGTGAATGCCATCTCGAAGAGCATCGGTCAGCTGATGAAAGAGGGCAAAAAGGCTGAGGCAGAAGCGGCTAAAGAGCGTGTAGGCCAGCTGAAGGAGACGAACAAAGGGCTGCAGGCTGAGATGGACGAGGCCGCTAACCAGCTGCAACAGTTGCTCTATACCATCCCTAACGTACCCTATGACGAGGTGCCCGAAGGGGCCGCCGCCGAGGATAATGTGGTGGTGAAGATGGGCGGTATGGAGACCGAACTGCCGAAGGATGCCCTGCCCCACTGGGAGCTGGCGAAGAAGTATGACCTGATTGACTTCGACCTGGGCGTGAAGATTACCGGTGCCGGTTTCCCCGTCTATAAAGGAAAAGGAGCCCAGCTGCAGCGCGCCCTGATCAACTTCTTCCTGGACGAGGCCAGAAAGAGCGGTTACACCGAGATTATGCCGCCCACGGTGGTGAATGCAGCCAGCGGTTATGGCACGGGTCAGCTGCCCGACAAGGAGGGACAGATGTACCATTGCGAGGTGGACGACCTCTATCTGATTCCGACCGCTGAAGTGCCCGTGACCAACATTTATCGCGACGTGATTCTGGATGAGAAACAGATGCCTATCAAGAACTGCGCCTACACACAGTGCTTCCGCCGTGAGGCGGGCTCGTATGGTAAGGATGTACGCGGATTGAACCGTCTGCACGAATTCTCAAAGGTGGAGTTGGTACGCATCGATACCCCCGAACATAGCCGCCAAAGCCATCAGGAGATGCTTGACCACGTGGAGAACCTGCTGGTCAAGCTGGAACTGCCCTACCGCATCTTGCGCCTGTGTGGCGGTGACATGAGCTTTACGGCAGCCATCTGCTATGACTTCGAGGTCTATAGCGAAGCTCAGAAGCGCTGGCTGGAGGTGAGCTCGGTATCCAACTTCGACACCTATCAGGCCAACCGCCTGAAGTGCCGCTACCGCACGGCAGAAAAGAAAACGGAGCTGTGTCACACACTGAACGGTTCGGCCCTGGCCCTGCCCCGCATCGTGGCCGCCCTGCTTGAGAACAACCAGACTGAGAAGGGCATCCGCATGCCAAAGGCACTGGTTCCCTACCTGGGCTTTGAGTACATCGACTAAGCGTTAGTTAAAGATAAATTGAATAGGAGGTAAACACTAATCGCAGGTGTTTATCTCCTATTTTTTCTTGCTACC
>CAMAMO010000067.1 GCA_945836915.1 uncultured Mediterranea sp. | reverse complement strand
TTTTGGTTATAAAAAATATTTTATCTATCTTTGCAGACGAAAAATCAATAATCTAATTATTTATTTAATCATACATCTATCATGGAAGATACTAATCGAAGAGATTTCCTAAAGAAAACGGCCTTGGCCGGTGCATCTATGCTGGCTGCCCCATTGCTTAGTAGTTGTGGCAGTACGGCTGATCGGAAAGAATCATCCCCCAGTGGAAGCGCCCATTCCACCCCTCTGATTGTGCCCAAGGGCAAAGGTCTCAAAATCTCGGGAACCTTCCTGGATGAGATTTCACACGACATCCCTCACCAAAACTGGGGGCTGAAAGAGTGGGATCAGGATTTCCAACACATGAAACGTATCGGCATTGACACGGTCATCATGATTCGCTCTGGCTACCGCAAGTTCATCACCTACCCCTCTGAGTATCTACTGAAGAAAGGCTGCTACATGCCCTCGGTCGATTTGCTGGAGATGTTCCTGAAACTGGCCGAAAAGTATGACATGAAATTCTGGTTCGGCCTCTATGACTCAGGACGTTATTGGGACACTGGCGACCTAAGCTGGGAGATTGAAGATAACAAATACGTTATCGACGAAGTGTGGGAAAAGTACGGTTCACGCTACAAGAGTTTTGGTGGTTGGTACATCAGCGGCGAGATTAGCCGTGCCACGAAAGGGGCCATCGATGCCTTCCACGCCATGGGTAAGCAGTGCAAGGATGTATCGGGCGGACTGCCCACCTTTATCTCACCTTGGATAGACGGCAAGAAGGCTGTGATGGCCAGCGGCAGCAAGCTGACCAAGGAGGATGCCGTCTCTGTCGAGGCCCACGAACGGGAGTGGAACGAGATTTTCGACGGCATACACGATGTAGTTGATGCCTGTGCCTTCCAGGATGGACATATCGATTACGATGAACTCGACGCCTTCTTCCAAGTAAACAAAAAGCTGGCAGACAAGTATGGCATGCAGTGCTGGACTAACGCCGAAACCTTCGACCGCGACATGCCCATCAAGTTCCTGCCTATCAAGTTTGACAAGCTACGCATGAAGCTCGAGGCGGCAGCCCGCGCCGGTTACGACAAGGCTATCACCTTCGAGTTCTCACATTTTATGAGTCCGCAATCGGCCTACCTACAGGCCGGCCATCTATACGACAGATATCGGGAATACTTTGAAATCTAAATCTCTCAATAGGCATGAAACAAACAATAAATTTTCCCTATCTGATTTTCCTGGCCGTTGTTGCGGCTTTGGGTGGTTTTCTGTTCGGATATGACACAGCCGTCATATCCGGCACCACCTCCCAAGTCTCGACTCTTTTTCAACTCGATACCCTGCAACAGGGATGGTACGTAGGTTGTGCCTTGATTGGCTCCATCTGTGGCGTACTCTGTTCAGGTGTGCTCAGTGACAAACTGGGCCGTAAACTGACCATGATTCTGGCCGCCATTCTCTTCACCACCTCGGCCATAGGATGCGCCTTCTGTGCCGACTTCCAGCAGCTGGTGGTGTTCCGCATCATTGGTGGTATTGGTATTGGCGTCGTCTCCATCGTCTCCCCGCTCTACATCAGTGAAGTCTCTGTGGCCCAGTATCGTGGCCAACTGGTTTCGCTCTATCAGCTAGCAGTAACCGTAGGTTTCCTAGGCGCCTACTTGGCCAACTGGAAGTTACTGACCGTTGCTGAAAATGGTGGTCATTACAGCGCCGAATGGATGGAGTGGATCTTTGTTGAAGAGGTTTGGCGAGGCATGCTCGGTTTGGAAACCATTCCTGCTATGCTTTTCTTCTTGATTATCTTCTTTATCCCCGAGAGTCCGCGTTGGTTAGTGGTCCGTGGTCGCGAAGAGCGTGCCCTGGGCATATTGAACCGCATTTATGCCGCAGCCTCCGAAGCCCTTCATCAATTGAATGAAACAAAGAGCGTGCTGGCCACGGAAGACAAGAGCGACTGGCGCATGTTGCTCAAACCCGGTATCCTCAAGGCCGTAGCCATTGGTGCCTCCATCGCCATTCTGGGTCAGTTCATGGGAGTCAACGCCGTACTCTACTATGGTCCCAGCATCTTTGAGAAGGCGGGACTGGGTGGCGGCGATGCCCTCTTCTATCAGATTATGGTCGGCATGGTTAATATGCTCACCACAGTGCTGGCCGTCTTCATCATCGACCGCGTTGGCCGCAAGAACTTGGTATACTATGGCGTCAGCGGTATGATTGTCACCCTGGTACTCATCGCCATCTACTTCCAGTTTGGAGAGAGCATGGGTATCGGCAGCCTTTGGCTCCTCATCTTCTTCTTGGGCTACGTATTCAGCTGTGCCATCAGTATCTGCGCTGTTATCTTCGTACTGCTCAGCGAGATGTACCCCACCCGTGTCCGCGGACTGGCCATGAGTATTGCCGGTTTTGCTCTCTGGATTGGCACCTACCTGATTGGTCAGCTTACCCCCTGGATGTTGCAGACCTTGACACCGGCTGGTACCTTCGTGCTCTTCGCCTTTATGTGCGTACCTTACATCTTGATTATCTGGAAACTCGTGCCCGAAACCACAGGCAAGAGTTTGGAGGAGATTGAACGTTATTGGGAGCAGCCCCGTCGTTCCAAATAGAGTGCCATGATCCTCGAAAGAGTAATCAGAGTTCACCAATAGATATTACTCACTTTTATAATTAATTACAATGACAAATTTTAAACAACTGGCAGAACAGTACAAAAACGAACTGCTGGATCGGGTGTTGCCCTTTTGGTTAGAAAAGTCGCAGGACAAAGAGTTTGGTGGTTATTTCACCTGCCTGACGCGTGATGGTGAAGTGTTCGACACCGATAAGTTTATCTGGATGCAAGGCCGCGAAGTGTGGCTCTTTTCC
Organism: uncultured Mediterranea sp.; assembly: GCA_945836915.1. GTDB lineage: Bacteria > Bacteroidota > Bacteroidia > Bacteroidales > Bacteroidaceae > Bacteroides. Next base: position 7,703 of record CAMAMO010000067.1, on the reverse strand, counting down.
ATGCTCTACAACAAGGTAGAGAAACGTCAGGAGTGGCTTGACTGTGCCATTCAGGGAGGTGAGTTCCTCAAGAAGTATGGCCATGACGGCAACTACAACTGGTATTTCTCACTCGACCGCGAAGGTCATCCACTGGTTGAACCCTATAATATCTTCTCCTATACCTTTGCTACCATGGCTTTCGGTCAGCTCAGTTTGGCTACCGGCAACCAGGAGTATGCCGAGATAGCCAAGAAGACCTTCGACATCATTCTGAGCAAAGTGGATAACCCCAAAGGGAAATGGAATAAGCTACATCCGGGAACACGCAATCTGAAAGGCTTTGCCCTGCCCATGATCCTCTGCAACCTGGCGCTTGAGATTGAGCACCTGCTGGACGAGGAATTCCTGGTTAAGACCATGGATACCTGCATCCACGAGGTGATGGATGTCTTCTATCGCCCTGAACTGGGAGGTATCATCGTGGAGAATCTGCTCGACAACGGTGAACTGGCCGACTGCTTTGAAGGCCGTCAGGTAACCCCCGGCCATGCCATTGAGGCCATGTGGTTTATCATGGACCTAGGCAAGCGCCTGAATCGCCCCGACCTGATTGAAAAGGCGAAGGAGATTACCCTGACCATGCTGGAATATGGCTGGGACAAAGAGTACCAAGGCATCTTCTACTTCATGGACCGCAAGGGCTTCCCGCCCCAGCAGTTGGAGTGGGACCAGAAACTTTGGTGGGTTCATATCGAGACATTGATTTCGCTCATCAAGGGCTACAACCTCACCGGCGACAAGCGCTGTCTGGAGTGGTTTGAAAAGGTGCACGACTATGTGTGGAGCCATTTCCGCGATGACCAGTACCCTGAATGGTTCGGTTACCTCAACCGTCGAGGTGAGGTACTTCTCCCGCTCAAGGGGGGCAAGTGGAAAGGCTGCTTCCACGTACCTAGAGGACTGTTCCAGTGTTGGCAAGTGCTTGAAGAGTTGGCAAAGAAATAGTACTTCTCTTTTATCCATTAACTAATCTGTGTTATGAAATAAAACTCAGAAAGTACATTCCGTCAAGCCAAAGCGTTATGGCTGGTATGCTGGATGTGGCTATTGTTACCAGCAGTTGCAATGGCTCAGGATATCACCGTGACGGGTATAGTAGCACCGGTTGGGAAAATGGCTGACAATCAGCCATGATTCCCAAAGCCATTGATGCCTGTATTCAGGCCTCTGATGGATTCTTTGTATTCGACATCTGTCATATCAAGATGTACAACTACTGGAACGCTTTTAAACGAGGCTTCGACAATTATCTGAAAACCATAGAATAAGCCATGAAAAGATTAGAAATGAAACAATGGATATGTGCAGCCATTTGGCTGCTTGTTGCTGCTTCGTGCGGCTCTAACGGGAAAAAAGCGGAAATCAATGCTGAAGGCCCTAAACCCGCCTTGATGTGGTTTGATGCTGAGGCTAACTTTGCCCGCTTCAGTCACAAAGACTCCATCGACTTCTACCTGAAGAAAATCAAGTCGCTGGGATTCACTCATGCGGTGGTTGACGTCCGTCCGATCACGGGCGAGGTGCTCTATGATAGCCAGTTGGCTCCCCGTATGGAGGAGTGGCAAGGTGCACACCGCGATAACTTCGACTATCTGGGCTACTTCATCGAGCAAGGACATAAGTTAGGATTGGAGGTACACGCTTCACTCAACGTTTTCTGTGCCGGACACAACTATTTTGACCGTGGTTTAGTTTACAGCGGTCACCCTGAATGGGCCTCAATGGTCTATAATCCCGAACGTGGTATCATCCCCATCACAGAGGAAAAACATAAGTATGGTGCCATGATCAATCCCCTGAACGAGGAGTATCGTACACACATCTTGGGTGTACTGAAGGAGTTGGTGGGCAAATATCCTAAACTGGATGGTTTGATGCTTGACCGTGTACGTTACGATGGTATCAGTGCCGACTTCTCTCCCCTTTCACGTGAGCAGTTTGAAGCCTACATCGGTCAGAAAGTGACTCACTTCCCCGAAGATATACTGACTTGGGAGAAGGGAGAGAACGGTCGCTTTATACCAGTTTTCGGTCCCCTGATGCTACAATGGTTGGAGTGGCGAACCAAGACTATCACCGAATTTATGGCATTGGCTCGGAAGGAGGTAAAGAGTGTTCGAGAAGATATCTCATTCGGCACCTATACTGGTGCTTGGTATCCATCCTATTACGAAGTAGGCGTCAACTTTGCCAGCAAAATGTACGACCCCCATCAGGATTATCCCCAATGGGCCACCCCAAACTACAAGAACTATGGTTATGCTGAGTTGCTTGACTTCTATGCCACGGGTAACTACTACACCGACATCACTATCGAGGAGTATAAAAAGAGCAACAACTTGGTGTGGAACGAGACCGACAGTCAAGCCCAGCAAGGCACCTGGTACTGTGTAGAAGGCTCTTGCCAACACCTACGCGAGATATTGAAAGGTTGCCCGTTCATGGGTGGTATTTTGGTGGATCAGTTCTATGACCATCCTGAAAAACTGACCGCTACGATTGCTGAGAATCTGAAAGATGCCGATGGCTTGATGGTTTTTGACATCGTCCATATCATCACCAAGAACCTCTGGGCCGAAGTGGAAGAGGGAATGAAGCAAGGAGGTAACCTATGAACCAGCGCGCCACATCGCTCGACGCCCTACGCGGTTATGCCATCCTCACCATGGTGCTCTCAGCTACTGTGGTTGGTGGCATCCTTCCCGCCTGGATGTACCATGCCCAAACACCTCCACCCACCCATGCCTTCAATCCTGAATTGCCAGGGTTGACCTGGGTCGATTTGGTCTTTCCATTCTTCCTCTTCTCTATGGGCGCCGCCTTTCCCTTCTCGGTAGGGAAACGCATTGAGCGGGGCGAACGGCTGTGGCGTCTGTCATGGGATGCCTTGAAGCGTGGACTGCAACTCACCTTTTTTGCTATCTTTATCCAGCACTTCTACCCCTACATGCTCTCCTCTCCTCAAGATTTGCGTGCATGGCTTTGGGCTATTGGCTGCTTCATTGTGCTCTTTCCTATGTTTATGCGCTTGCCACTCAACCTACCAGCATGGGGGCATGCAGCCATCAAGTGGGGCGCCTACACCGTAGCAGTAGTCATGCTACTAACGGTGCAACGCGTGGGTGAAAGCAATTTCTCCCTTTACACCAGCAACATCATCATCCTTCTGCTGGCCAACATGGCACTGTTTGGCACCCTACTCTATGTATTCACCCGGCATAATCCTTGGATGCGTGTCGGTGTGCTGGTCATTCTAGCAGCACTAATCTTGAGTGCGAAAGTAGAAGGGTCTTGGTGTTCAGAGCTAGCGGCCTTCACACCAGTAGGCTGGATGTATCGTTTTGACTACCTGATGTATCTTTTCATCGTAATACCTGGCAGCTTTGCAGGCGAACTGCTAATGGAATGGATGAAAAAAGTCAATAATTCAGAGAGCCATCAACCCTCAGTAGGAATTGCACATGGAGTATGGATTGGAGGACTGGCTCTGATTGTGATTAACTTGATTTGCCTCTACAACCGTTGGTGTGTAGCTTGCCTCATACTCTCCATCGCAGTATGGGCTTTGATGGGCCTCCTGCTCCGCAAACCAGAAGGTGCCACTATGGCTCTCTGGCGTAAGCTTTGGATGTTGGGTGGATTCATGCTACTGTTAGGTCTCTGTATCGAGCCTTTCCAGGAGGGTATCAAGAAAGATCCAGCCACTTTCAGCTACTTCTTCGTCACCTCAGGTCTTGGCTGCATGGCCTTAATGGTATTCCACGTTTGGTGCGACCATTTCCGCCTTTATCGCTCGACAGCCTTTCTGGTGATGTCAGGCCAAAACCCCATGATAGCCTATGTAGCTGGCGACCTGTTAGTGATGCCTCTACTGGGTATGCTTGGCATCACTACATTACTCGGGGTATTCCACACCAATGTTTGGATGGGTGTTTTACAAGGAGTTCTTCTGACCTCACTCTCCCTACTGGTAACCATCTTCTTTACCAAGAAAAAATGGTTTTGGCGTACCTAATGCAAGGTTTTTATTCCCTTACAAAATAATTAAAAAAAATAAATAATAGAAGGACAATGAAAAAATGGTTTTTAGCAGTCTGTCTGCTTGTGCCCTTCATGGGCACCACAGCTCAAACTACAGGTACAGAAATTCCAGCCACGGATGCTGCCATTCGATATGTAGGCCGTACGCAGGTTGGCAATGATCACTCTGTCAGCTTCGATTGGGTAGGAAGCTATCTGGAAACAGTATTGACGGGACGCGAACTCTCCTTACGACTCACAGAAAAGGGTGAAAGTTACTACAACGTCTTTGTAGATGATGTACAGCAAGGCGTGGTGAAAACATGTGGCACCGATACGGTGATTCGCTTCGTCAACATGAGAAAAACAGGTAGCTACCGCATCCGCCTACAAAAGCGGTCGGAAGGTGAATTTGGACGAACTACTGTACTGGGCTTCATTCCTGGCAAGGGTGGCAAATTGAAAGCCGTTAACGAGATTCCCACACGCCATATTGAATTCATTGGAGATTCCTATACTTGCGGATTCGGCACCGAAGGCCTTGACCGCGACGAACCCTTCAAATTGGAAACTGAGAACTGCAATCTGGCATACGGTGTATTGACAGCCCGCTACTTTGGAGCCGATTACACCCTGATTGCCCACTCTGGTCGTGGCGCCGTACGCAACTATGGTGACCCCAAACGGGTGTCAGAGATCTCCATGGCCGACAAAATAGCCTATTTGTTCGATGGCCCAGATGGCAAAGACTCGCTCCGCTGGAACGGTTCAGAGGGATATAAACCCTCGTTAGTGGTGATCAACCTGGGTACAAACGACTTTTCTGTAGAGCCTCATCCTTACCGCAGTGAGTTTATCAAGGGCTATACCAAACTGCTTAAAGGCATCCGCTCGCTCTATGGTGCCGAGGTACCTATTCTCTGTATCTATCAAGGTATGAGCCACTCTCCCGTCTATGACTGGTACGTGGAGGCCGTAGAGAAGATGAATGACACACACATTCACTACATCCAGCTTAAGGATGATATACTAAATAGCACCACAGACCGTGGTTCTGTATGGCATCCCAATCAGAATGGCCAACGCAAGATGGCCATGAGCGTCATCCCCTACATTGCCACCCTGATGGATTGGCCACTGGAGATGAAAGTAGTAAAATAACAGGCTTGTTAATTCAACCTCAAAAAAAAGAGAACCATGAAGAAATCATTGATCTGGTCCTTGATGGCCATCCTACTCTCAGCCTGCAGCCAAAACGAGACACCGGCTACTTATTCGGTGGTTCCTCTGCCGCAAGAGATATCCTTAAGTTCTGAGATGCCATTCCGTTTGGATAGCCGTACCATCATCACCTATACCGCAGGTAACGAACTACTGCAACGTGATGCAGAGTTCCTGGCCGACTACATCTACGAATCCACTGGCAAAAGACTCAACGTGAAAGAGGCTGGCGAACTACCCACCAAGGGAACCATCACACTGACCATTGACCCCTCCATAGAGAACCCCGAGGGTTATCATCTAACCACTACGAGTGAAAGTGTACGCCTTGCCGGTGCCACGGCTCAAGGCGTCTTTTACGGCATACAGACTCTGCGAAAAGCTATTCCCGCTACAGTTGATGGTACCGTTATCCTGCCTGCAGGCGAGGTTAAAGATGCCCCACGCTTTCCCTACCGCGGCATGCACCTCGATGTCTGCCGTCATTTCATGCCAATAGAGTTTGTCAAGAAGTACATCGACCTCATCGCTCTGCATAACATGAACACCTTCCACTGGCATCTCACTGAGGACCAAGGATGGCGTATTGAAATCAAGAAGTATCCACGATTGACCGAGGTAGGCTCTGTACGCCAAAGTACCGTTGTAGGTCGCATAGGCAGTGGTCAGTTCGATGGCACACCGCACGGTGGATTCTATACCCAAGAGGAGGCGAAAGAGATTGTAGCCTATGCCCAAGAGCGTTTCATCACCGTCCTGCCTGAGATTGACCTTCCAGGCCACATGCTGGCAGCCTTGGCCGCCTATCCCTCATTAGGTTGTACCGGTGGACCGTATGAGGTAGCACAAGATTGGGGCGTCTTCGATGACGTTCTCTGCATGGGTAATGATTCGGTCATCACTTTTCTGCAAGATGTGTTGAGTGAAATCATGGAAATTTTCCCCTCAAAATACATCCACATTGGCGGCGATGAAGCCCCTCGCACCCGTTGGAAATCATGTCCAAAATGTCAGGCACGCATCCGTAAAGAGGGGTTAAAAACTGATAAGGAGCATACAGCAGAAGATCGCCTTCAGAGCTACTGCATGACCCGTATTGAACGCTTCCTCAACGAGCATGGCCGACAGATTATTGGTTGGGACGAGATACTTGACGGCGATGTAGCTCCCAACGCCACTGTCATGTCCTGGCGTGGTTCAGCGGGAGGCATCAAGGCCGCCCAAATGGGGCATGATGTAGTGATGACCCCAAACTCGCATTTCTATTTTGACTTCTACCAAAGTGATGATATCAAGAATGAACCTTTGGCCATCGGCGGTTACCTTCCCTTAGAACGCGTGTACAGCTACAATCCAACCGATGGACTGACACCTGAACAAGCGGGCTTTATCAAGGGAGCTCAAGCCAATGTATGGACCGAGTACATTCCCACCACACAACAAGTAGAATACATGATACTACCCCGCATGGCTGCATTGGCCGAGGTACAATGGACCGCAGTGGAGAAGAAAAACTACGAGGAGTTTGTTCAGCGTCTATTGCCATTAATCAAGATTTACCAACGCGACGGATTGAACTACGCCAAGCACCTATTCAACATCAAAGCGGAGTTCAATGCTGATCCAGAGAAGCGAGCAGTCATGGCCACCCTCTCTACCATCGACAATGCCCCAATCTACTATACGCTTGACGGTAGTGAACCTACTGCCCAATCCACCCTTTATGAAGGTCCGGTCAGTCTCACCTCCTCCACACAGTTTATGGCAGTGGCCATCCGGCCAGAGGGTACAACACCCGCGGTAAAAAAAGAGGTTTACTTCAGCCGTTCTACCTTCTGCCCTATCCGACTGACTGGTGCACAGCCCACGGCTGAGTTCTCTTTTGGCGGTGCACCAACTTTAGTCGATGGACTGCAAGGCAACGAAAGTTATACCACCGGTGCTTGGTTGGGCTTCTTAGGAGACATCACCGCCATCATCGATATGGGTGAGCCCACCTCATTCAGTAAGGTAACCACCTCCACCTGTACCGACCTGCCCAGCTGGGTCATGGGATGTTATGGCCTCGAGGTTGCAACCTCTGACGATGACAAAAACTACACCGTGGTAGCCACCAAAGCATTCCCCGCTGATACCGATATCACCAAGAAACAGGTCGATCATTACGAGATAACCTTTGAACCACAAACCTCACGCTATGTGCGCGTGTTAATCAAGCGTTGTCCCGCATTGCCCAAAGGCCACAGCGGCGAAGGCAAAGAGGCCTTTATCTTTATCGACGAAATTGGAATAGAATAACCTTTAGCCTTCAAACATACGGCTACGGGCCAACATACAGGCCCCTATCAGTCCGGCCTTATCCTTTAGTTTGGAGGTTACGATAACGCTATCCTTGTTGACCAGGTTGAGAGAATATTTTC
>CAMAMO010000066.1 GCA_945836915.1 uncultured Mediterranea sp. | reverse complement strand
AGTCGCCGTTTTCAAGCCGAGAGCTTCACTACAACTGTAGTGAGGCTCTCTTTTTATACCCTCTGCTCCTCCCTTTTCAGCTAAAAAATGCTGATTTTCTATTTAAAAGCATATTTTTTCTCATTATCTGATAATTAATCCGATAATTATTCGTACCTTTGTGGCCCGAATAAAGATTTAGTAGCATTGGGAAAGTTTGAAAAATATCGTATTGATCTGAAAGGCATGAAGGAGAACCATGCACACTATGATTTTCTCCTTGATAACGCCTTTTTTGCAGCCATCGATAGCCCTGAGTTGCAAAAGGGTAAGGTGACTGTACAGGTTGACGTGAAGAAGACGGCTCAAGCCTTCGAACTGAGTTTCAACAGCCAGGGCACAGTGGTTGTACTTTGCGACCGCTGTCTTGACGAGATGGATCAAGAGATAAGCTCGACCGATAAAATCTTTGTGAAGTTTGGCGCAGAGTATGCTGACGAGGGAGATAACTTGATTATCGTTCCCGAAGATGAGGGCGATATCAACGTGGCTTGGATTATGTATGAGTACATTGCATTGGCCATCCCTATGAAGCATGTTCACGCACCTGGCAAATGTAACAAGACTATGAGCGGTAAACTCAATAAGTACTTGCGCACATCGGCCGATGATATGGATGAGATGGAGCCTGTAGATGACTCGGCTGAAGATGAGAGCAACATCGTCAGTGATGAGGAGAACGACAAGCCCATTGACCCCCGCTGGAGTGAATTACAGAAATTATTATAACGTTTAAATATTTAGTAAAAATGGCACATCCTAAAAGAAGACAGTCAAACACTAGAACTGCAAAGAGAAGAACCCATGACAAGGCAGTAGCTCCTACGCTTGCTATTTGCCCCAACTGCGGTGAGTGGCATGTTTATCACACCGTTTGTGGCGCTTGCGGCTATTACAGAGGCAAGTTGGCAATCAGCAAAGAGGCTGCTGTTTAAGCTTAAGCATTCTTCATTCAAATGAATACTTAAATTGGGGAGTCTAAAAAGATCGGTCAGTCTATCTCGGTAGTGCTGCAAGACCTTTTTAGACTACTTGTATTTAAGTATGGTTTATCTTTTATGATTTTTAATGGAAAAAATTAATGCAGTAATAACAGGCGTCGGTGGCTATGTACCCGATTATGTGTTGACAAACGATGAGTTGTCGCGCATGGTAGATACCAACGACGAATGGATTATGACTCGTATCGGCGTGAAAGAGAGACGTATCCTCAATGAGGAGGGTCTTGGTACGTCGTATATGGCAAGAAAAGCCACCCGGCAGTTGATGGCTCGTACAGGTGCTAACCCCGATGATATCGATTTGGTTGTTGTTGCTACCTCTACGCCCGACTATCACTTCCCCTCTATCGCCTCTATTCTTTGCGATAAGTTGGGCTTGAAGAATGCCTTCGCATTCGACATGATGGCTGCTTGTAGCGGTTTCCTCTATCTGATGGAAACGGCTGCCAACTTCATCCGCTCGGGACGTTACAAAAAGATTATTATTGTCGGCGCAGACAAGATGTCGTCGGCAACCGACTATACAGACCGCTCTACCTGTCCGATCTTCGGTGATGGCGCTGCAGCTTTCATGATTGAGCCTACCACTGAAGATGTAGGTATCATGGATGCTTATCTGCGTACAGATGGTAAAGGTCTGCCCTTCCTCCACATGAAGGCCGGTGGTTCAGTTTGTCCTCCCTCGTACTTCACGATTGACAACCGTATGCACTACGTCTATCAAGAGGGTCGTACGGTATTCAAGTATGCCGTATCGAACATGTCGGATGCTTGCGTCAAGATTGCTGAACGTAACCACTTGAACAAAGATAACATTGACTGGGTGATTCCCCATCAGGCCAATATGCGTATCATTGATGCTGTGGCTCACCGTCTGGAGGTTCCTCATGAGAAGGTGATGATCAACATTGAGCGCTATGGTAATACCAGTGCGGGTACGTTGCCCCTCTGTATCTGGGATTTCGAAGAGAAACTCAAGAAGGGCGATAACCTGATCTTCACTGCTTTCGGTGCCGGATTTACTTGGGGCGCCATGTACGTGAAGTGGGGATACGACGGAAAGAGAGAATAAAACTCGAAAGAGATGGAATAACAACAGAAAAACGCATCCTATTACTTAATTCGATGCGTTTTTTTGTCATACATCCAATGATTTAGCCAACATTATTATGCACAAAGCTGGTTTTGTAAATATCGTAGGTAATCCCAACGTGGGTAAGTCCACCCTGATGAATGCCTTGGTGGGAGAGCGTATCTCCATTGCCACCTTCAAGGCACAGACTACGCGTCACCGTATTATGGGCATCTATAATACAGAGGATATGCAGATTGTCTTTTCTGATACTCCCGGTGTGCTGAAGCCTAACTACAAACTGCAGGAGTCGATGCTGAACTTCTCCACTTCGGCGCTGGTGGATGCTGACGTCTTGCTCTACGTTACTGACGTGGTGGAGACGCCTGATAAGAATAACGACTTTGTGGAGAAGGTGGCTGCGATGGACGTTCCGGTGTTGCTGCTCATCAATAAAATCGATCTGAGCAACCAGAAGGGGCTGGAGGAGTTGGTGGCCTCGTGGCATGAACTGCTGCCCAAGGCGGAGATTATCCCCTTGTCCGCTGCCAACCGTTTCAATGTGGATTATATCATGAAACGGGTCAAGGAACTGCTGCCCGATTCTCCGCCCTATTTCGACAAGGATCAATGGACGGACAAGCCTGCCCGTTTCTTTGTAACAGAGATTATCCGCGAGAAGATTCTGCTCTTCTACGACAAGGAGATTCCCTACGCCTGCGAGGTGGTGGTGGAACAGTTCAAGGAAGAGGCCAAATCGATTCATATCCATGCAGTCATCTATGTGGAACGTGACTCGCAGAAGGGTATCATCATCGGCAAGCAGGGCAAGGCGTTGAAGAAGGTGGCGACGGAGGCGCGCCGAGACCTGGAGAAATTCTTCGGCAAGAGCATCTATCTGGAGACTTTTGTCAAGGTGGACAAGGATTGGCGCAGTTCGGATAAGGAGTTGCGTAACTTTGGCTATCAATTGGATTGAAAATGAGATGTTTAACTACGACTGAGATAGTCGCAATAAGTAGAATATAGAATATGGGAAATTTAGTAGCTATTGTGGGACGCCCCAATGTGGGTAAGTCCACGCTGTTCAACCGATTGACGCAGACCAAGCAGGCCATCGTCAATGAACAGGCTGGCACAACCCGCGACCGTCAATACGGCAAGGCTGAATGGCTCGGACGTGAGTATTCAGTAGTCGATACCGGTGGCTGGGTGGTCAACTCAGACGACGTGTTTGAAGAGGAGATTAGAAAACAGGTGCTGATGGCCGTGGATGAGGCGGATGTCATCCTCTTTGTGGTGGATGTGATGAATGGGGTGACCGACCTGGATATGGAGGTGGCCAACATTTTGCGCCGTACGGTCAAGCCGGTCTTGCTGGTGGCCAATAAGACGGATAGTTATGATTTGCAATACAATGCGGCAGAGTTTTATTCGTTGGGCCTGGGTGATCCGTATTGCATCTCTGCAGCTACCGGTAGCGGTACGGGTGATTTGCTCGACCTGCTGGTGAGCAAGTTTACCAAGAGTACAGAGGAGGAGGTGGACGATGAGGTACCTCGCTTCGCTGTTGTGGGCCGTCCGAATGCCGGTAAGTCTTCGCTGGTCAATGCGCTGATAGGTGAAGAGCGTAACATCGTGACCGATATTGCCGGTACAACGCGCGACTCGATTTATACCCGTTACAATAAATTCGGTTTTGACTTCTATCTGGTGGATACCGCCGGTATCCGTAAGAAGAATAAGGTGAACGAGGATTTGGAGTATTACTCAGTGATTCGCTCCATCCGTTCGATTGAGAACTCTGATGTTTGTATCTTGATGCTGGATGCCACCCGTGGCATTGAGAGTCAGGATTTGAATATTTTCTCGCTGATTCAGAAGAATGCCAAGGGCTTGGTGGTTGTGGTTAACAAGTGGGACTTGGTGGAGGATAAGACAGTGAAGGTGATGAAAACTTTTGAGAATGCCATTCGCGAGCGTTTGGCACCGTTTGTGGATTTCCCCATCATTTTTGCTTCTGCCCTGACTAAGCAGCGTATCCTCAAGGTGCTTGAAGAGGCGCGTGACGTCTATCGTAACCGTCACACCCGCATCCCTACCGCCAAACTCAACGAGGAGATGTTGCCGCTTATCGAGGCCTATCCGCCTCCCTCAATCAAGGGTAAGTATATTAAGATAAAGTATATCACTCAGCTGCCTAATACCCAGGTGCCCTCTTTCGTCTATTTCGCCAATTTGCCGCAATATGTCAAGGAGCCCTATCGTCGCTTCTTAGAGAACAAGATGCGCGAGAAGTGGAGCTTGAGGGGTACACCTATTAATATCTATATCCGTCAGAAATAGTCCTTGGTTTGAGGAGTTGCCATACCGGAGGCTGGGAAACAGGATGCCGTTATTTGTGGGCAGACTGGTTCTCAGCCTCTTTGACTTTGCGGAAGAAGTCGGAGGCGAAGATGAAGTTGTTCAGTCGCTCGTTGGTTGAGGTAAAGACCTCTTTACTGCTGCCTTCCCACTCCTTATGGCCTTCATAAATATAGATGATTTTTTCACCGATGCCCATCACGGAGTTCATGTCGTGGGTGTTGATCAGGGTGGTCATGTTGTACTCACGGGTGATATCCTGAATCAGTGCGTCGATGACCAGCGAGGTTTTGGGGTCAAGACCTGAGTTGGGCTCGTCGCAGAAGAGGTATTGCGGATTGAGGGCGATGGCTCGGGCAATGGCTACACGCTTTTGCATACCGCCACTGATTTCACCTGGGTATTTGTCTTTGGCTTCGGTCAGGTTGACACGATCAAGGCAGAACATGGCCCGACGGGTGCGGTCGCGCAGAGTGTCGTCGCTGAACATGTTGAGGGGGAACATCACGTTATCAAGCACTGTCATGGAGTCGAAGAGGGCGGCGCTTTGGAAAATCATGCCCATCTCGCGGCGCAGCATCTTTTTCTCCTTCTTACCCATGGTCAAGAAGTTGCGTTTATCGTAAAGCAACTCGCCGCGGTCGGGGGTAAGCAGACCTACGATGCACTTCATCAACACCGTCTTTCCCGAACCGCTTTGTCCGATAATCAGGTTGGTCTTGCCATTTTCAAAAGTGGCGTTGATATCGGTCAACACATCTTTGTCGTCAAACGACTTGCATAATCCTTTCAGTTCAATCATCCCATCAAAAGTTGAGTTAATACTAAGTCAGAAAAGAGGATGAGCACACTGCTGCAAACCACCGAGTCGGTAGATGCCTTGCCCACCTCGATAGAGCCGCCCTCTACTGTGTAGCCAAAGAAGGCCGATACACTGGCGATAATGAAGGCGAAGAAGAGCGATTTGATGATGCCACTCCAGATAAACCACTCTACAAACATGTATTGCAAGCCATACTCCAAATCCACGGCGGTCATCACGCCGCCAAACCAGCAGGTGCAGAAGGCACCGATGATGCCCGCGAAGATGCTAAAGGTTACCATCAGGGGGATGGTGGTGACCATGGCGGTAATCTTTGGCAATATCAGATAGTTGGCCGAATTGACACCCATAATCTCAAGTGCATCAATCTGCTGGGTTACCCGCATGGAACCTAACTCGGAGGCGATGTTTGAGCCTACCTTACCAGCCAGGATCAAGCTCATGATGGCTGATGAGAACTCCAGCAACATAATCTCGCGAGTGACGTAACCCACCGTCCATCGAGGCATGAAGGGGCTCTGGATGTTCAGCTTGATTTGGATTGTAATTACCGCACCGATGAAGAAGGAGATAAGCAACACAATGCCAATGGAGTTGACACCCAATTTCTCCAATTCTTCCAGATATTGACGGAAAAACATGCGCATACGTTCGGGCCGAGAGAAGACGCGACCCATCAGCATGAGGTACTTTCCGAAGGTTTTAAGCCATTTTGTAATCATATTCTTCAACTATTTGGGTGCAAAAGTACATCATTTCAGCTTATTTTGCTACTTTTGCAGCGATTAACTTGTGCGAGGTTGCACAACATTAACAGAAAACTGAATAATAGAACATTCAATATGGAAGAACAGAATATGGTACTCCGTACAGAGGACTTAGTTAAACGGTATGGTAAACGCACTGTGGTGAGTCATGTGTCGTTTGACGTCAAGCAGGGTGAAATCGTTGGCTTGCTTGGCCCGAACGGTGCCGGAAAGACCACCTCTTTCTATATGACGGTAGGTCTGGTTACGGCCAACGCCGGTCATATCTATCTCGGTGATTTGGAAATAACCGGTTATCCAGTCTATAAGCGTGCGCAGAATGGCATCGCCTATCTGGCTCAGGAGGCCTCGGTCTTCCGGCAGATGAGTGTGGAGGATAACATCGCCTCGGTACTCGAGATGACCGGCAAGCCTTTGGAGTATCAAAAGGAGAAGTTAGAGAGCCTGATTGCCGAGTTCCGCCTGCAGAAGGTGCGCAAGAACAAAGGTAACCAGTTGAGCGGTGGTGAGCGACGCCGCACGGAAATCGCCCGTTGTCTGGCTATTGACCCTAAGTTTATCATGCTCGACGAACCTTTCGCCGGTGTCGATCCAATCGCGGTGGAGGATATCCAGAAAATTGTGTGGGACCTGAAGAAGAAAAACATCGGTATCCTGATTACGGACCATAATGTGCAAGAGACGCTGAGCATTACCAATCGCGCCTATCTGCTCTTTGAAGGAAAGATTCTCTTCCAAGGTACACCTGAAGAGTTGGCCGAGAATCAGATTGTGCGAGAGAAATATCTGGGAAGCAACTTTGTGCTCCGCAGAAAGGACTTTATGAAGTAATAAGAAGATTTATAGGGCTTTTTTTTGATAATTGAAAGAATAGCACTATTTTTGCACGCTCATTTTGAGATAAAAGAGAGATAAATTAAAAAAATAGTATATAATACATCACTAAATTTGTAAGAATGAACGTTTCATTACAAAACAACGACAAGGTAAGCGCCCTGCTTACCGTCAAGATTGAGAAGGCTGACTATCAAGACAGAGTGCAGAAAGCATTAAAGGACCTCCGTCATAAGGCACAGATGCCCGGATTCCGTCCCGGTATGGTACCTGCTGGCTTGATGAAGAAAATGTATGGCAAGCAAGTTACAGCTGATGAGGTGAACAAGCTTCTGTCAGAGACATTGTATAAGTATATTCAGGATAACAAAATCAATATCCTGGGTGAACCGATGATTAATCAGGAGAAGCAGTCTCAGATTGACTTCGATACACAAGAAGAGTTTGAGTTTACTTTCGACATTGCGCTGGCTCCTGAATTTAAGCTGGAACTGAGCAAAGAGGATAAGGTGGATTACTACCACATCGATGTAACCGATGAGATGGTTGAAAACCAGGTGAAGATGTATGCTCAGCGTAACGGCAAGTACGAGAAGGTTGACGCTTACGAGGCCAACGACATGATGAAGGGTATTCTGGCCGAATTGGATGAGAACGGCAGTGTGAAAGAGGGTGGTATCCAGGTTGAGGATGCGGTAATGATGCCTCAGTATATGAAGAATGAGGAGCAGAAGGCTATCTTCAATGGCGCAAAGGTGAACGACGTGCTGGTATTCAACCCTGCTACCGCTTGGGACAACAACGAAGCTGAACTGGCCTCTTTGCTGAAGATTGAAAAGGCCGCCGCCGCTGAGGTGAAGGCTAACTTCAGCTACCAGGTGACTGAAATTACCCGCTTTGTAGCTGGCGATTTGAACCAAGAAATCTTTGATCAGGTATTTGGTAAGGATGCTGTGAAGAGCGAGGAGGAGTTCCGTGCAAGAGTGAAAGAGGGTATTCAGGCCCAGTTCGCTATGGATAGCGACTACAAGTTCCTCATCGATTTCCGCAAGGCGATGATGGAGAAGGTTGGTAAGCTGGAGTTCCCCGACGCTCTGCTGAAGCGTATCATGCAGGCTAACAATGCTGACAAGGGTGAGCAGTTCGTAGAAGAGAACTACGACAAGAGCATTGAAGAGTTGACTTGGCACCTGATTAAGGAGCAGCTTGTAGAGGCTAATCAGATTAAGGTGGATAATGACGATGTAACCGCTATGGCTAAGGAGGCTACCAAGGCTCAGTTCGCTCAGTACGGCATGATGAATGTGCCCGATGAGTTGCTGGATAACTACGCTAAGGAGATGCTGAAGAAGAAAGAGAGCGTTGATGGCTTGGTAAACCGCGCTGTTGAAACGAAGCTGATTGCCGCTGTGAAACCTCAGGTTAGCCTGGTAGAACAGACAGTTTCTATCGAAGATTTCAATAAGATGTTCGAGCAAAAAGCTTGATAAGAGGATTTTTTCTCTCTACAAACTAAACACAGAGCTTTAGGGCAACTAAAACTCTGTGTTTTTTTTGTTGTGTATCATTCTTTTTTGTTACTTTGCACCACTTTTGCGAAATGAGAGAAATAGTATTTTGAAACAAACTAAATAATAGACATAGTATATATGGATGATTTTAAAAAGTATGCAACTAAGCATTTGGGTATAAACAGCTTGGTGCTCGATGGCGTGATTAAGTCGCAAAACGGATATCTGAATCCTTATATTCTGGAAGAGCGCCAGTTGAACGTTACTCAGCTGGACGTCTTCTCCCGATTGATGATGGACCGCATCATTTTCCTGGGTACTCAGATTGATGACTACACGGCGAATACGCTCCAAGCGCAGTTGCTCTATCTGGACTCTGTAGATCCTGGAAAGGACATCTCTATCTATATCAATTCACCCGGCGGTTCGGTTTATGCCGGTTTGGGTATTTATGATACGATGCAGTTTATCACCAGCGATGTGGCTACCATCTGTACAGGTATGGCAGCCAGTATGGCGGCTGTACTGCTGGTGGCTGGCGCTGAGGGTAAGCGTTCCGCGCTGACTCACTCACGTGTGATGATTCACCAACCGATGGGTGGTGCGCAGGGACAGGCTTCGGATATTGAGATTACCGCTCGAGAGATTCAAAAATTGAAGAAAGAACTCTATACCATCATTGCCGACCATTCGCATACCCCCTTTGAAAAGGTTTGGGCCGATTCTGACCGCGATTACTGGATGACAGCTCAAGAGGCCAAAGAGTATGGCATGGTAGATGAGGTATTAATGAAGAAATAAACGTATGGCAAGCAGAGAGAATAATAAATGTAGTTTTTGTGGTACGCCATCTAGCAAGGTCGGCATGATGATGACCGGTCTGAATGGTTGCATCTGTGACGAGTGTGTGCGCCGGGCGTATGAAATCGTTAAAGAACATGACAAACTTGGCAAGAAGACGCCTGCGGGTATGGAGTTGAAGTCCTTGCCGAAGCCGAAAGAGATCAAGGATTATCTTGACCAGTATGTGATTGGTCAGGATGATGCGAAACGTTGTTTGGCTGTGTCAGTCTATAACCACTACAAGCGGATTATTCAGAATGCCTCTGAAGATGACGAGGTGGAGATTGAAAAGAGCAACATCATCATGGTTGGCAGTACAGGTACGGGTAAAACACTCTTGGCCCGTACGATTGCGAAACTGCTCAAAGTACCCTTTACCATTGTTGACGCTACAGTCTTTACTGAAGCGGGCTATGTCGGTGAGGATATTGAGAGCATCTTGACGCGCTTGCTTCAGGTTTGTGACTACGACGTGGATCAGGCAGAGCGTGGCATCGTGTTCATCGATGAAATTGATAAGATAGCCCGCAAAAGTGCAAACCCCTCAATCACGCGTGATGTGAGTGGTGAAGGTGTGCAGCAGGGACTGCTGAAGTTGCTCGAGGGATCGATGGTCAATGTGCCTCCTCAGGGTGGACGCAAGCATCCTGATCAGAAATATATTCAGGTCAACACCAAGAATATTCTGTTTATTTGCGGAGGAGCTTTTGATGGTATCGAGAAAAAAATTGCGCAGCGCATGAATACCCATGTGGTGGGCTATCAGTCGGTACAGAATGTAGCCAAGTTGGACAAGGGGGACATGATGCAGTACATCTTGCCTCATGACCTGAAGGAATTTGGTTTGATTCCAGAGATTATTGGTCGTCTGCCGGTTCTGACCTATCTGAAACCGTTGGACAAGGCCGCTCTCCGCTCCATCTTGACCGAACCGAAGAATTCTATCGTGAAGCAGTACATCAAACTCTTCGGCATGGACGACGTGAAACTTTCATTTGATGAAGCCGTTTATGATTACGTGGTAGAAAAGGCGGTTGAGTACAAACTGGGAGCTCGCGGTTTGCGCTCAATTGTAGAGGCCATTATGATGGATGTGATGTTCGAGATACCCTCTGGAACAAGAAAAACCTACAAAGTAACGCTTGAATTCGCCAAAAAGCAGTTAGAGAAGGCTAATTTAGGTAGGTTGCAAAGTGCTTAAAATCAGGCATAAACAAATTGTTCAACTCTTTTTTTGATTTTTTATATTAAAAATGTCGGTTGTTTATGCTGATTTTTTGGGAAGATGTTTATAACTTTGTTAGGTGTCTCGGATAAAAAGTGACCTTTATTTCG
>CAMAMO010000065.1 GCA_945836915.1 uncultured Mediterranea sp. | reverse complement strand
TAGCAAGCCTTGAAACTCATATCCAATCCCTTGACAGAATGAGTCAAGGCACCTACAGAGATGTAATCCACGCCACACTCAGCATAATCTCGGAGGGTGTCGAAGGTGATACCGCCTGATGATTCGGTCTCGTAACGGCCAGCAACCATCTCAACAGCCTTACGCGTCATCTCGGGGGTGAAGTTATCAAACATAATGCGATCTACGCCACCCAAGTCGAGCACCTGTTGCAGTTCGTCGAAGTTGCGCACCTCAATCTCAATCTTCAAATCCTTGCCTTTCTCCTTGCAGTACTCTTTGGCTCGGGTGATAGCCTTGTCAATACCGCCAGCAAAATCCACGTGATTGTCCTTGAGCAGAATCATGTCAAAGAGTCCTATGCGGTGGTTGCAACCTCCACCAATCTTTACCGCCATCTTCTCCAAAATGCGCATACCGGGTGTGGTCTTGCGGGTATCAAGCACACGGGTATGCGTTCCCTTCAGGCGCTCTTGATAGCGGTGAGTCATAGTGGCAATGCCGCTCATACGTTGCATGATATTAAGCATCAAACGCTCTGTCTGCAAGAGCGACTGCACCTTACCCTCAACAATCATAGCCACATCACCCGGCTTCACCTCAGTACCATCCTGGATGAATACCTCCACCTTCATAGTGGGGTCAAAGCGACGGAACACCTCTTTAGCAATCTCTATACCGGCCAAAATACCAGCCTCCTTGATGAGAAGTTTAGACTTACCCATAGCCGTAGCAGGGATAGATGACAAGGTGGTGTGGTCACCATCACCAATATCTTCAGCAAAAGCCAGATCAATCAATCTGTCAATCAATTCTTGTTCCTTAGTCATTCGATTTATCTATTCTAATTTGATGAATAATATATTGATTATCACTTGTTTTAAAAAAGCAATTCACTCGGAATTGACCGGTTATCGTAGTGAGGGTACCGATGATAAAGCCTGATTCATCTCGCTTACCCTGATGGTTGACACTATACTCCCTTGCCTTGTTTTTAGAAAAGAAGTCGGTCAGTTTCTCCAATGTCACTTCACGATCCGTGGCCACCTTGCGGCTTTCCATAATCAGTTCAACCTGCGGCCCCATATAGGTAGCCAGTTGCTCCACCCTCCCCCCTTTCAAGGCCGAGACGACTCCCATAGGAATCTCTTGCGCCAGGAGCAGAACAGGGCAGACAAAGAACATGGCCCAAAGAATAAACAGACCTTTTTTCATCTCAAATTAGCCTTTGGTTGAACATTACACCCACAAAGATAGGGATAAATTGGTAATAACAAGAAAAAAGTGCTATTTTTGTGCGAAAATTGAGCGAAAATAGGCATGAAAACCATCTTACTCGTTGTAGGCCGCACCGTTGAGCCCCATTTTATCGCCGCTATCACTGATTATGTGCAGCGGATAAAGCGTTACACCTCATTCGATATGGAGGTGATTCCCGAATTGAAAAACACCAAAAGTCTTTCAGAAGAGGTGCAAAAGGAGAAGGAGGGTGACTTGATTCTAAAGGCCTTACAGCCGGGGGATGTATTGGTATTGCTCGACGAAGGGGGCAAGGAGATGCGGTCGATTGAGTTTGCCGACTACATGAAGCGGAAGATGAATACGGTAAACAAACGGTTGGTCTTCCTCATCGGCGGTCCCTATGGTTTTGCACCCAAAGTATATGCAGCCGCGCAGGAGAAGATGTCGCTCTCACGCATGACCTTCTCTCATCAGATGGTACGGCTTATCTTTGTAGAGCAACTCTACCGCGCCTACTCCATCCTCAATGGCAGCCCTTATCATCACGAATAGCTCCGCAGGGGGGCGTCACTCACCTATCCAGGTGACAATCGTCATTTACCAACCTAACTGCGAAAGGCCGGCATCCTTGTACCAATCAGTCTGGCGATAGGCATTAGCAGCAGAGACACGGTCTGCACGAGGAATGTAGTGCGTAATGCCATTGGCTCGTTCCATAGAGAAGAGACCTTTTAGATGCCAAGAGTAATTCTTCGGCGTAGTCTTCCAATAGGGCAAGATGGTTTGATAGGCAGCTTTCCAACGAGTGAAGTCTGCAGAAGGCAGTAGTTGCTCCATCAGTTCCACCGCATCGTAGTAACCTATAAAAAGAAAGTCGGTTAATGAACGCTTGTCATAGTTGAAAACACTCTTTTGCAAATCCTCGGGAATTGCAGAGACCTTGGCTAACGATTCCTTGGTCAACAGCGCCAGTTGTTCTAAGCCTTCAGTCTTAATGGCACCGATGGAGACGCCCACCGTCCAATAATCATCAGAGGGAGTTATATTTACATTATATATAGCCTCGTAAGGCTCATAAAAAGCCTTTGCTACATGAATCGCAATATCATCTCCTCCCTCCATGATAGCAGGCACCAGACGGGTGTAGTCAGCCCCAGGTCCTGGTGACTCCGTGGGGCAGCCAATGACGTAGTTGACCTGATCGCGGAGTGCATAGGCTACCTCTATGCTCAACATAAAGCAGGCATCAAACAGAACAAACTCCATCTTAGGATATTTACTGTAGAAATCCACTAAAGTGGCAATATCCATGTAGTGGGTTCCAGGGTTTCTATCCTGCCCTATCCATCGTGTTGATATTTGTGATGACGCTGGAATCCAACCTTCGCCGTGCGACCAAAAAATAAAGCCATACTTCTTAGCTATCAGCGACTTATTTCCATTCAAATCGTCCATCACTTCCTGCATCTCGGCTACGCCGCAAGAATTACGGCTTTTATAGGTCTGAATCACGCGCTCAGTAACAGTACCATCTCTATTAACCAGTTCCACCAACCGAGGATTATCATTATCTCCCGTATCGATATAAACCAGCAAATGTACGTTGCTGTTCTTCACATTGGACATGCCCACCTTCATCTCTTCCAAATCTTTTTCAGCATACGAGGAGAGGTTGTTATCAGCGACCATATAGACCATAACGGTGCAATCCGCCAGTTCGTCCTCCGAGATTGGCGGCTCCTCTTGGTGGCTCGACGAGCTACTACAAGCCGTTAGAAGCAGAACGAAAAAGGCTGAAAGCCAAAAGTGAAAACGGGTGGTGTATAGCATGTTCGCTCTATTTAGTTATTATCTTATTCCTCGTCAGCGGGTTTCTTGAAGGAGAAGGTTTCAGCGGCAATCTCCTCCAGTTTAAGTTGGCTCTTCTGGTATTTGCTCTTGACTTTGAGTGCCTCTTTCTCTAACTTCACCTTGCTTTTGTTGAAGTAGATCATGCAGGTGTAGTCGCTCTTACCGGTGGCTTTCTCTATCTGGTTCTTCAACTGATAGGCGTAATCGGAGCGCTTTGGCAGGAAAGTCTTCTCTAACTTGACACTATCCATCAGTTGGATAGGAGTGAAATAGACCACGGAATCGTTAAACGAGGCAGCAATGCCAAAGAGATAGACACCCTCTGTCTTCTTTTCTTTCTCCTTGGGGGTAAATGCTGAGCAGAGGAGGATGGCTATCAGAGCCAGAGATATCAAGCGAAACTGTTTCATTGTCTGTAGGGGGTTCGTGATGAAAATCGGGTTCATAAATAAAGGAAAACCCACGTGCGGTTTAAGGGCGACGTGGGGTGATGAGGCTCATTGTAAGGATTAGCCCAAGTAAGATTTGAGCAGCTTGCTACGGTTGCTCTGACGCAGGCGACGAATAGCCTTCTCCTTGATCTGACGCACACGTTCGCGGGTCAAACCAAACTTGTCACCAATCTCCTCAAGCGTCATCTCCTGCTTGCCAATACCAAAGAAGAGCTGGATAATCTCTTTCTCACGATCAGTCAGCGTAGAGAGGGCACGGTCAATCTCGCGCGCCAAGGACTCGTTAACCAGCGAGCGGTCGGCCATGGGAGAGTCATCATTGACCAACACATCGAGCAGGCTGTTATCCTCACCCTCCACGAAGGGGGCATCAACGGAGATGTGACGGCCAGAGACCTTAAGCGTATCAGAAATCTTATCCACCGGTATCTCCAGTTCATCGGCCAGCTCCTCGGGTGACGGACGACGCTCGTTCTCCTGCTCAAACTTGCTCAGCGCCTTGCTGATTTTATTCAGTGAGCCCACCTGGTTGAGCGGTAAGCGCACAATACGCGACTGCTCGGCCAAGGCCTGAAGAATAGATTGGCGAATCCACCATACGGCATAACTGATGAATTTGAAACCACGCGTCTCATCAAACTTCTCAGCAGCCTTAATCAAGCCGAGGTTACCCTCGTTGATCAAGTCAGGCAGACTCAAGCCCTGATTTTGATATTGTTTTGCTACAGAGACCACGAAACGCAAATTGGCGCGGGTGAGTTTTTCCAGGGCCACACGGTCACCCTTACGGATGCGCTGGGCCAGTTCGACCTCCTCCTCTACGGTGATAAGGTCCTCACGTCCAATTTCTTGCAGATATTTATCGAGAGAGGCGCTCTCACGATTCGTGATACTCTTAGTAATTTTAAGTTGTCTCATGCTTTAAAAAAATCGATTTTGCCCGCAAAGTTACTGCTTTTCTTTGAAATTGCAATAACTTGCGGGCAGAAATTTCTTATTCTAACTAACGATGGCTTACTCTTGGTTCAAATCAACCAAGTAGTTTGCACGCTTACCAGAGGGGTAGATACCGCTGATAAAGATGGCCTGTTCGGGCGTCTGACTGGCGGCCTTGAAGACCTTCTCCAGGTCGTCGGCACTCTTCATCAAGGTGTTGTTGGCCTTCAGGATGATGAAGCCACGACGGATACCGGCATCGGCAATGCGACCCTGGCTCACACCCGTCACCTCAATACCGTAACCCAGGTTGAGTTGCTTCTTCAGCTCGGCAGAAACCGGCTTGAAGGTAGCGCCCAGCAGATCCATATCGGCACTCTTTACCACCTTGGTGTTACCCTGCGCATTCTTCAGCTCGACGGTGAACTCCTTTTTCTGCTTGTCGCGGATAACGGAGAGCTTGATCTTCTCACCGGGGCGCTTCTGAGCCAGAACCTCCTGCATGTCAGAGAACTTATGAATCTGACGGCCCTCGATGGCGGTGATGACATCGTTCTCCTTCAAGATGCCTGCGGCTGAACCGCCTTCTACTACCTGACGCACCCAGATGCCTTCCTTGATGCCCAGCTCCTTGCACTTCTCCTTAATCTCCTTAACAGCCTCGCTGTTCTCGTCGGCCACCAGAGAGATATTGAGGTCGGTGCAGCTCACGCCCAGCAGGGCACGCTGTACGGCGCCAAACTGCTTCAGGTCGGCCACCACCTTGGTCATGATGCTGGTAGGAATGGCAAAGCCGTAACCGCTATAGGCGCCTGTAGGCGAATAGAGCATGGCGTTGATACCCACTAACTCGCCACGGGCATTGACCAGCGCACCGCCACTGTTACCCTGATTGATGGCAGCATCGGTTTGGATGAACGACTGGATGTCGGCAGCCTGTCCGTTAGCGGCCTGTCCGCCACCTAAAGAGCGGGCCTTGGCGCTGACAATACCGGCCGTTACGGTTGAGCTGAGGTTGAAGGGGTTACCAACGGCCAGTACCCACTCGCCCACCTTCAGAGCGTCAGAGTTGCCCACCTGGATAGCGGGGAGTTCGTCATCGCCCTCCACCTTGATCAGAGCCAAGTCGGTTGAGGGGTCAGTACCGATGATGCGGCCCTTCAGCTCACGGTCATCATTCAGCTTCACAGCAATCTCGTCAGCCCCTTCCACCACGTGGTTGTTGGTCACGATATAGCCATCTTTTGAAATGATGACACCCGATCCGAAACCTACACGTGGCTGCGTCTGAATCTGACGCTGGCGTGAAGAGCCGTCGCCAAAGAAGAAATCGAAGATGTCCGGCATCTGCTGCACGGTTTGCGTGCGGCTCAACTGGGTAGAGCGAATATGCACCACCGAATGGATAGCCGTCTCGGCGGCAACGGTCAAATCAACCGGCTGACCCTGCACGCCAGAAAACGAAGCGGCATGGTAACTGGTATTTTGGGGAAAGAGTTCGCCAAACGAAGAACCTGTAGATTGCTCCTTCTGAAGCAGTTTATAGCTGGTGACGCCGGCAACACCTGCACTGATAGCTACGATGGCCACAACACCAAAAATGTTTCTTACTGTCTTTCTCATAATCTAATAACTATTTAAAATGTTAATTTCGACGATTATTTAACTTTTTCGACGTTAAAAGAACAACAAAAATCATTCAGTTGTTATCGTTGGGCTATAAATTTCTTCTCTTTTAACGAATAACCCCCATGCTTAACGGCAGTTAACAGCGCGAGCTGACAAATTGGCAAAATTCGTCAGCTCGCAGAGATGTTAAATCGTTCCTTTTGTCACCATTGGCAGCAAATAATTAATCCAGATACTCAATATCCATGTCATAATCCCATTTGGAGAAGTAGAGATTGCCTCCCTCCCACTCCACTTCGCCACGCTGGAAGTCAACGGTTTCGCTTCTGGGATACTGTTTGGCAGGCACTAATGGCATGCCGAAATCCTGGTTGACCACCATGCGCCAAGCGTCGATACCGCCCAAGAAGAACCAGGCCTCCTTCTCATTACGCGCGAAGGTGGGGATACCAAACGACTGATCAACTGGTACCCAGCCAATACCTTCGAAGTAGATTTCCGCCCAATCATGCATATTCCAACTGCCTGGGTGCATCATAAATCCGCTTTGGAAATGGGCGGGAATGCCTTCGATGCGGCAGAGGGTGATGAAGAGCAAGCTGACCATACCGCAATCGCCGTGACCATTGTCGAGCACATACTCAGGGATGTTCTCTACCGTTGAATATTCACGAGCCGAAGCCCAAGGGAAGGTGTCGTTGACCCAGCGGAAGATACGGCGCGCCTTGAGCAGGGGGTTGCTCTCACCGGCCGTCAGGCGGGCAGCGAGTTCGCGCAAGCGGGGCGAGAAGATGATGTGGCGGTCGCGCTCGGCGGTATATTCCTTATATAAAGCGGTAGTGGTGTCATAGGGCTGAACATCCTCGGGCTTCAGGTTGTACCACTCGGCCGACGAGGTGTATTCAAAGCTCTCACTGAAGACGGTGGGTTGTCCGTCCACGGCCCTCTTCTCCATGTAGAGGGTGCTGTGGAGGCAATCGGCTGGCGAGAAGGTATATTCTGGCTCGCTGGCACCCAGGAACTTCACCTCCGTCTGTCGCTTCACATCCTGACGCGGATAGGGCAGCCAGCAGCGAATCATCTTTCCGGCAGGCACGGCATTGGTATCTACCGTCAGGGTGTAGGTGACGCGCATCCGCTTGGGGGTGACAATGGGGCCTCCACCCTTCTCCACCGCCGCAATCACCTCGGGCAGGTGGTTGCAGTTAACATCATCCGTTCCATCCGTCTGTACGCCATCCACCTTGCGCTTCAAATCGATACAGGCTGAATCCAAGCGAAAGAGGTTAGGACCGGCATTGCGGAAATAGCGCTTTTCGCCATCCAGCACCATGCACTCCAGCGCACGGCTCTCCTCCCAGCGGTCCATCTGCTCGTCGGTAACGTCGGGGATATATTTCTGAATATAGTGCTTCACCTGCTCGCGGTTCAGGCAGAAATCCTTGAGCAGACGTTGGTGGAGGTCCTCCTCCCAACTGTAAGCGGGCGTCGTCTTCTTCGTAGTGCAAGCCGAGCAGGCCAGCAGTAACGCCACGATATAGATTAGTTTCTTCATTGTTCAGCAGAAATTAAAGTTTGACTACACCGATACCCGGCAGGTCGGGAATCGTAATCTTACCTTTCACCACCTCCATGCCGCGGAATCGGTCGTTGGCGATGAGGAGGTTGCCGTCGAGGTCAGCGAAATCAACCGCCGGAGAGAGCTGAGCCGCGGCTGAGCAGGCGCACGAGGTCTCCGTCATACAGCCAATCATCACTCGCATACCCAGTGCACGAGCCAGGGTCATCATCTTATGCGCCTCGCGCAAGCCGGTACACTTCATCAGTTTGATGTTGATGCCGCTGAAGACGCCCTTCAGGGCAGCCACATCCTTAAGGCGCTGTACACTCTCGTCGGCAAAGACCGGCAGAGGGCTGTGCTCCGTTACCCAGGCGATGTCATCAATCTGCGTCTTAGGCATGGGTTGCTCAATCATCACGATGCCCTTCTCCTTGAGCCAAAGAATCATATCGAGGGCATACTGGCGGTCCTTCCAACCCTGATTGGCATCGATGGCAATGGGTAGGTTGGTTACTGAGCGGATGGTTTCAATCATCTCCTTGTCGTTATCGCGGCCCAGCTTCACCTTGAGGATGTTGAAGCGGTCAGCGCACTCACGCGTCTTCTGGCGCACCACGTCGGGGGTGTCGATACCGATAGTGAAGGTGGTTGAGGGCGCCTTCTCCTTATCGAAGCCCCAGATTTTGTACCAGGGAGCACCTAAGAGCTTGCCCACCAGGTCGTGCAGGGCGATATCAACAGCCGTCTTGGCGGCCGCATTGCCCTCGTCCATGCCGTCGATATAGGTCAGAATCTCCTCCATCTTGAAGGGGTCGTCAAACTGGCCAATCACCTCGGCTACGCGGTTCAGGAAGGCCATGACACTCTCTACCGTACCCAGTTCCTTCTGCAGATAGGGCGGCATCGAGGCCTCGCCATAGCCCACAATGCCGTCGTATTCCAGCTCCACTTGCACATCGGGAGTGGTTGAGCGGGAGTATGAGGCCACGGTAAAGACGTGAGCCAACTTGAGTTCATAGGGGAAGGCGCGCAGCTGCATCTTGGCCTTGGCGCCACGCTTGTTGATGTTAAACAGTGACGGCCCACTCTCCGAAGCCAGCAGTCCATTCACAGCCAGACCTGAGCCGATGGCGGCCAGGGTGGCGGTCTTTAGGAAATCTCGTCTGTTTTGCATAGAGCTATTGTATTATTTTGAGTAATTCGTGAATCAGAAGTGATAGAAGTCGTTGGTGGCGGTGGTGTTGAGCCCCTCCTCTTTATTAATGTAGGGCAGTACGCGAGCGGCGAAGAGCAGACGGCCCAGGTTATAGGCGTCGAACAGCTCATCCTCGGGCAGGAGGCTGTTGATACGCACATCGCCCTGCGAGTGGATGAAGCGGCCATTGCCGATGTACATGCCCACGTGAACCACCCGTTCGCGGCGCTCGGCCGTAGCCTTGCGACCAAAGAAGATGAGGTCGCCCGGAATCAGATTGCTGCAGTCGGGGGCGATGTCGATATGCTCGCCCTTGTAGGCCTGCTGCGAGGCATCGCGCGGAATGATGATATCGTGCAGATAGAGCGTGGTGCGCATAAAGCCGCTGCAATCCACGCCCTTTGACGAGGTTCCGGCCCAGAGGTAAGGTACGCCAATCAGCGTCTTGGCGGTGGCGATAATCGAGGCGGCATCCTGCTTCAGGTTCTTGCGCCACTGGCTCTCCGTTTCGCCCAGCGTACGGGGCAGGTAGCCTTTGCGACCATCAGGGTAGCTCACGGCAAAGAAGGCTCCCTTGCGGCCCTCAAACTTGAGGCGGTTGCCGGCCACCACATCACTCACCGTCTGCGATTTGACATCGGGTTTGCTGTAGATAAAGCCGTAATGGGCGGTTACCACCACCTTCTCGGCCTTGTTCCAAGCCGTCAGCTCCTCCAGCGTCACGGGGTGAATGCCTACGCGATGCACCCAGGCGATGTAGCGGTCGGGCGTCTGCACCCGGTACCAGCCATCGCGCTGCAGCACTTTAACCGGCATGCCCATCAGACCCTGAGTCATCATCTCTGAAGAGAAATCGCCCTCGGCACGCAGGTTGCACACCGAGACATTTACAATGCCATACACCTTGCCATCGAGCGCCTTCTCGTCGGGCAGCAGTTGCAGGCAATCCATCACCTCGTAGCCCGCCTTTCTCAGTTCAGCAGTCAAGGCCTTTTTGGCCTCGGCCGAGGTGGTTACGCCGCGCAGCATCACGTGCTTGTCGGCAATGGAGTAATCTACATCGAAGAGGGCCACCCGCCGGTCGGGGGCATAGATGCGTTTCAAACTATCGTTGAGTTGCGCTACCTCCTGAGGCAGCACGCGGTCAGCGGCCTGCACGATGCCCGTTGAGAGCATCACCATCATCACCAGGCCCAACAGGAATTTACATTTCTTCATTTCAGAGCGACATTTTAGATGAGTTTTTGAGTATTTGGGAGCAAAAATACAAAAATATTTCAAATGAGATACATTTTTTCAAGCTTTTTTTCGAGATTTTTTCGTCTAAGGTAAAAATCATCCGTAATGAGAGGTCATAGCCCTCTCCTCCACCCTTCCTCCGTCCTTCCTCCGTCCTTCCTCCGTCGTAGGTTCGCTCTGCCTTCGCTTGGAAGGGGTTCCAGGCAGAGAATCGACGAACAATTGACGGAGAGTTGACGGAGAAACAAATTCAAAATCGTTAAAGAGATGAGCCTTGATACCTTATCCAAACCGTTGTCATTACATGACGATTCCCTTAGCATCCTGTTCATTTCCCTTAGCAATCTAAGAGGATGATAAGAGGATGATAAGGGAAAACTAAAGGAATGGCCGTTCAAAACAAGGGAATGGTAAAGCGAATTACAGTCAACAATAATCAATTTTTCGGGGTTAACCCAGTCAACTGCATCAAGGTTTAAGACGAACAAGTAGTCA
>CAMAMO010000064.1 GCA_945836915.1 uncultured Mediterranea sp. | reverse complement strand
TTGCTTGCATTTCATTTCCAATTTGCTTGCATTCCAGCCGCGATTTACTTGCATTTCATTTCCGTTTTGCAAGCATTCTATCCGCAGGAAAACAGGCCTCATTGAAGCAGCCTATTTCTTCCCGTGATTGGCACTCATTCAATGCGTGTTGTGGGTTGTGCGGATAACTATGATAACCTGAGTCCACTTTCATTAACGTGAGCTCGACAAAATGTAAGTGTTTGAAAAATTGGCGATTAGCGACAATTGTTATATCTTTATTGTGTTGAAAAACAAAGAATTCATTGTTTTGAACTCATCGAACTCACGTTATACTATTAAGGCCAAGTGGCACAATGACACAAACTCCTCGGTTTTTATTGTATTCTCCGCTTCTCTTTTGAGCCTATAAAATCAAAAAAAAATACAAACTAAGTTTTTATGCTATCTTCTCTCTGTGTATTTCTCTTTGAAGGCTTCGCTGCTGGGGTAGTAGGTCAGTTCGCGATCGACCAAGGCGATGGTGCGGGCATGACTGAGTAACGATTCGATGTCGTGGCTAACCAGAATGATGGCGCTATGGCGGTTGAGGTCATCGAGTAGCTGGTAGAGTCGGCTCTCGGTGCGCTTGTCGATGTAGGTGCCTGGCTCGTCGAGGACGAGCACCTCGGGGTTAGAGACCACGGCCCGTCCCAGTAGGACGCGCTGCAACTCACCGCCGCTCAGAGCGCCGATAGGGCGCTGCTCCATTCCCTCTAATCCCATCTGACACAGGGCCTGCTGCGCCCGGTCGCGCTCGTCGGCACTCCAGTAGGTGTGGTGGCGACGCTCGGCGATGAGTCCGGAGAGGATGGTGTCTATGACGGTGATGGGGAATTTACGGTCTATGTGGTTGTACTGGGGCATATAACCTAAGCGCAAGGTGCTGGGGTGGTACACAACCTTGCCCTCCTGAGGTTGCAGTAGGCCAAGGATACACTTCAGCAGCGTGGTCTTGCCGCCTCCGTTGGGACCGATAAGGCCTAAGAAGTCGCCTTGACGGATGGTGAGGTTGACGTCATGGAGCACGCGGTGGCTGCCGTAGCCAGCGGAGAGGTTTTGGATGTCAATGAGCGGGGTCATGGCTGTAACGGGTTTTGAGTCAAGGCGGAGGCTGTATGGAGCAGTTCGGCCTCCCAGTCGTAGGCCAGGGGATTGATACTGACCAGTTGAGTGCCAGTCTGTTGGGCGATGGACTCTGCGTTGCGTCGGTCAAACTCGGGTTGGATGAAGATAACCTTGATATCATGCGACTGGCAAAGCTGGCTAAGCGCCTTCATGCGGGCTGCAGAGGGCTCCTTGCCGTCGCTCTCAATGGCTATCTGTGTGAGGCCGTAGTCGCGGGCCAGGTAGCTGAGTGCCGGGTGGTAAATCATGAAGGCACGCGAGGCTTGAGGTTGCGAGAAGAGCGTTTGCAGTAGGCTGTCGCAGCGGTCGATGCGCTGGCATAGGCTGTCGCAGCGCTGACGGTAAAGCGCACCGTGTGAACTATCCAGAGAGGTGAGGATATCACGGATATGGGTAGCGATGAGACGGGCGTTACGGGGCGAGTTCCAGGTGTGTGGTTCTACGCCCTGAGTTTCCTCGTGGTCGTGGTGCTCCTCTTGTTCGGCGTAGTTACCCTCGTGGCCGTGGTGGTGATGGTGGTGACCGTAGATGAGGTCGATGCCTTCTGAGAGGTTGTAAAAAGGAACCTGTGGGGCGTTCTCGGCCAGGCGGTCGCTCCACACCAGCTCATAGCCAATATAGCCGATGCGTAGGAAGGCTTGGCTCTGAGCCAAGCGCGAGAGTTGGCGCGGTGTGGGGTCGTAGGTCTCGGGGCTGGAGCCACGGGGTACTAAGGTTTCGACCTGCCATGCCGGGCCGGCAATGGCTTCGGTAAAGTAGCGTAGGGGTTCGATGCTGACGGTGATGAGGGGTTTCTCGCCGCTGGCTGAAGGGCGCTTAGTGCCTCCACAGCCTGATAGCGAGGCGGTGAGCGCCAGGCTCAACAGGAGATAAAGATAAAGTTGTTTCATTGCATTCTTTGTAAAGGGTTAGAGGATGAGTTGAAGGCTCTCTTGCATAGCCCACAACAGGATAATGTAACGGATAAGTTTACCCACGGCCATGGAGAGGGTGGTCAGGGGGATGTTACTGCGCATAAAGCCGAGGGCAACCGCCAACACGCCGCCAATGAAGGGAAGGAAGGCGAAGAAAGCCATTAGAGCGCCCTTGCCTTGAAGAAAGCGCTGCATGCGTTCTACCCTGGCGGGCTTGATGTGGAGGAAGCGCTCTATCCAGTCGCTGCGACCGGCCCAGCCCAGACCGTAGCAAGTCATACCGCCCAGGGTGTTGCCAATGGTGGCAAGCAGCAGGCAGAGCGGGGGATTGAGCCCCAACTTGACCAGTGTAAGGAGGACAATTTCAGAGCTGAAGGGAATCAAGCTACCAGCCAGAAAAGCGGAGAGGAAGAGCCCGGGGTAGCCCCAGTCTATGAGCCATTGTACAAGTGTATCAATCATTGGTGTAGGATGTTATAGAAATAGAGGGCCAGCCACAGGATGGCGCTGAAGATGAAGAAGAGGTTACTGCTCCGGCTATGGGTCAACACGAAGAGGTGACCAGAGAGGATGCTGACGGGGATACAGATTAGAGTCATCCAGCCCGTGGCCTCTTGGGGATAGAGCAGCACCGCCAAGAAGAGGCAAAGGGTGAGCGTGATGAGGTACTGCAGGAAAGCACGGGTACGGAGCTTGTCGTCAAACCCTGTGATGAGACAGTGGATAGCGCTGACCAGGAAGAGCAGAAGGAGGTAGCATAAGGTGGCTATCTGCCACGACTGAAGTATGTTGAGGCTACTTTGGAAAGGAATCCACTGAGCTACGTAACCGCTGAGTAGGGGAAGTTGGTCGTGCCAAATGAGATGGCCCAGCACGAACCAGAAGGGAAGGGCAAAGCCTAACAGCGAGGCAAAGAAGCTACGCGGCGAGAGGGATAAGAACTGATAGCTGCCCAGCCAAAAGAGAGGAAGGAAGCCAATGAGAGGCGGCAGGAAGAGGGAGCCGATACCTAAGAAGGTGAAGGCGTGGAAGAGGTTATCTGCACCCTCTTTCTGCTGATAGCTGCGGAAAAGGAAGAGGAGGGCGTAGAGCAGAGAGAGCGCTGCGAGGTTGTCGTAGTGGTGGTGGAGTAACAGCGGACAGACGGAGATAAGTAGGATGTAGTTGCTGGTCTGTACCGAGGCGCGCTTGCGAATGAGTGCGAAGCTGTTGTTCATCACGATGAGCGTGTAGGCGGAAACGGTGATTGCTAACAGGCTGAGGAGGAATGAAGACAGACGGGCAGAGGGATAGAGAAGGTGGGCAACTGTCTGGAGGAGAGCTGCGATGACTATCACAGCGGGCAGGGTGAACCGAGCCGCTGTGATGCGA
Organism: uncultured Mediterranea sp.; assembly: GCA_945836915.1. GTDB lineage: Bacteria > Bacteroidota > Bacteroidia > Bacteroidales > Bacteroidaceae > Bacteroides. Next base: position 7,368 of record CAMAMO010000064.1, on the reverse strand, counting down.
TTCTGTAAACGTTGGCGCTGCGGAATCATAAGTCGAAACCGATGTCGCGACGGAAGTATTTCTTCTCGAAGTCAATCATCTGGGCGGCCTTGAAGCATTGGGCCAGGGCCTCGTCTTTGCTCTGACCATAAGAGCAGACGGCCAGTACGCGTCCGCCGTTGGTCACTACACCTTCAGCGTTTTGGGCGGTGCCAGCGTGGAAGAGGATGCTACCACTGGCTGCGGCTTCGTTAAGGCCGCTCATCAACTTGCCCTTTTCGTAGGCTTCGGGGTAACCGCCACTAACCAGCATAACGCAAGTGGCTGTGCGGGGGTCGATGGTAAGAGTGCGCTGGTCCAAATCGCCAGCGGCTACACCCTCGAGCAAATCAACCAGGTCGCTCTGAATGCGCAGCATGACGCTCTCGGTTTCGGGGTCGCCCATGCGGACGTTATATTCAATCACCATGGGGTGACCCTCTACGTTTATCAGGCCCAGGAAGATGAAGCCTTTGTAGAGGATACACTCTGCTTGCAGCCCCTGGATGGTAGGCTCGATGATGCGGGTGCGTACCTCCTCCATGAAGCGTTCGTCAGCGAAGGGTACGGGGCTGACGCTACCCATGCCGCCAGTGTTGAGGCCCTGGTCGCCCTCGCCAATACGCTTGTAGTCTTTGGCTACGGGGAGTATTTTGTAGTGGGTGCCGTCAGTCAGTACGAAGACGGAGCATTCTATACCGCTGAGAAACTCCTCGATAACAACGGTGGCGCTGGCGCTGCCAAACATGCCGCCCAGCATCTCCTTAAGCTCGCGCTGTGCCTCCTCTAAGGTGGGGAGGATAAGAACGCCCTTGCCGGCGCAGAGGCCATCGGCTTTGAGCACGTAGGGGGCTTTCAGTGTAGCGAGGAAGTCGAGACCCTCTTGCAGGTTGGCAGCGGTGATGCTCTTATAACGGGCTGTAGGGATGCCGTGGCGCATCATGAAGCCTTTAGCAAACTCCTTGCTGCCCTCTAACTGGGCACCCTGGGCCGTGGGGCCGATGATGGCGATGTGGCTGGTAGAAGGGTCGCCCTTGAAGTAGTCGTAGATGCCCTTGACCAGCGGGTCTTCCGGTCCTACTACAATCATGTCGATGCCCTTTTCCAGAGCAAAGGCCTTCAGTGCGGGGAAGTCGGTGGCCTTGATGGCGACATTCTCGCCCTGAGCTACGGTACCGGCATTGCCGGGTGCGATATAGAGTTTCTCTACGCGACTGCTTTGGGCGATTTTCCATGCCAGTGCATGCTCACGGCCGCCCGAGCCTAACAGTAATACCTTCATTGTCTCTTATGTTTTTATTGTTATTTCTGATTGTTTTGGTGGGGGTTACTTGAGGTAGTCATCGAAGTAACGGGTTATCTTCTCATGCAGGTGGACGCGGTCGCGACCGATGACGTTGTGCTTATGACCAGGGTAGATGAAGAGGTCGGGGTAGGTGCGTGCGTCGATGCAGGCCTTCATGAAAGAGAGGGTGTGCTGAGGTACGCAGGTATCGTCATGGTCGTCGTGGATGATGAGCAGGTGGCCTTTGAGGGCACCGGCCAGACGGTTAAGGTTACTTTCGGCATAGCCGTCGGGGTTGCTCTGAGGGGTGTCCATGTAGCGCTCGCCATACATCACTTCGTAGTAGCTCCAGTCTATAACGGGTCCGCCGGCTACACCCACTTTGAAGAGGTCGGGGTAGCGGAGCAGTAGGGCGGTGGTCATATGGCCACCGAAGCTCCAGCCATGTACACCGATGCGGTTGCCATCGACGTAGGGCAGGCTCTGGAGAAACTCTGCACCTTTAACTTGGTCCTTGCACTCCTCAACACCAAGGTGGCGGAAGGTGGCGTTTTCAAACTCCAGGCCTCGGTTGGCACTGCCGCGGTTGTCAAGACTGAAGACGATGTAGCCGCGGTTGGCCATATAGAGGTCCCAGCCACGGGCGCCAGTGAGCCAGCCGTCAGTGACGAGCTGGGCGTGCGGACCGCCATAAACGTAGATGACGGCGGGGTAGCGCTTGGCGGGGTCGAAGTCGGCGGGCTTGACCAGACGGTAGTAGAGGTCGGTTGTGCCATCGGCAGACTTGATAGTACCAGTCTCGATGGTAGGCATCACCAGGTCGGCATAGGGATTAGCGGCGGTGAGCAGGGTCTGCACCTTACCCTTACCGGTAGGAATTAGTTGGATGATACGTGGCTCCGTGGGGGTGGAGTAGCTGTCGATAAGGTAGCTGCCGCTGGCCGAGAGCTGGCTGCGGTGGACTCCTTCGCCCTGATCCAAACGGGTAATCTTACCACTTCGTGCGTGTACCTTATAAATATTGCTCTTCAGCGGACTCTCTTTGGTGGCGCTGAAGATAACCTCTTTGGTACGTGGATTGAAGCCTAACACCTCTTGCACCATCCACTCGCCTGAGGTGAGCGGGGTGAGTGCCTTTGTCTGTAGGTTCATCAGCCAAAGGTGGTTATAGCCGCTGCGTTGGCTCTGGTAGAGGATGAGATTGGCATCCCAGGGGAGGAACAGGATAGGTGTGGAGGGCTCTACATACTTGGGGTGGCTCTCTTCGAGCAGCACCTGGGTGAGCTGGCCTGTGGCAACATCATACTGGCAAAGCTTGGCATGGTTCTGGTCGCGGTTGAGCTCAATGAGGTAGAGGCTCTTGGCGTCAGGACTCCAGCTGATGTTGGTGAAATAGCGGTCGGTAGGGTCGCCAGTCTGCAGGTAGAGGGTTTGCTGCGTGGTGGGATTGTAGAGGCCGACCTGCACCTGATGGCTGGTCATGCCGGCCATGGGGTAGCGGATGGAGTTGACCTCGCCAACTCGGGCGGTGATATTGACTAATGGGTATTCGGTGACCATCCGCTCATCCATGCGGTAGAAGGCTAAGAGTGAACCGTCGGGGCTCCAGAAGGTACCTTTCGAGATACCGAACTCGTTGCGGTGTACGCTCTGTCCGCAGACTATGCCTTCGGGTTCGTTCGTGATGCGACGGCCATCAACGTAGAGGTTGTTGGCTACGGTGTAGGCCAGGTGATGTTGCTTCGTGTCGTAGTCGAAGTTGCCGGCTGGCTCCTTGGGTAGGTCATCACGGCCCTTTACCTCGCCAGTGGCCCAGTTGTAGAGGGCGTAGCGTTGGGGTAGCGGTAGCAGGGCAACAGTCTGGTCGGCCCACGGTAGACTGAGGCTGTAGAGGTGTTGCAGCGGCTTGAGGCCAGCGGCCTGCAGCGCCTCGTTGACCTGCTTGAGGGTAAAGAGAGTGGTGGAGTGACCATTACTGGGGTTGATGGCGGTGAGACCATCCTCTGTGGGACGGATGCAACGGTCGCCCCACCACTGCAGACCGTAGATATTCTCCGCGTAGCGGTAGCTCTCCCCACCTGGAATCAAATCTTCCAGGGTGGGCATGCGTTTCTCTTGTGCCATCATATCAGGGGTTATCAGGGTGGTTGTCAAGGCGGTTAGCGCTACAACGGCACCCTGCATGAATAGTTTCTTCATCATTTGTTCTCTCCTTTCTCGCGGGCTTCGCGTCGTTTACGTTCGGGGTAAGACTCTCCTGAACGGGGTTTAAAGGGTTTCTCCTGAGATTTGAAGGGCTTATCTTGGGTTTTGAAGCGCTTCTCACGGGGCTTGAATTCGCTCTCCTGGCCTTCATGGTCGCTCTTTCTGGATTTGCGGAAGGCTGGCTTCTTCTCCCACTTTTTCTCCTCCTTCTTGTCGAGCTTATCGCCCTCTTTACGGAACTGCTTGTATTTGCCTTCGAAGAGTTCGTACTGGCGCAACTGGCACTGCAAGGCACCGTTCATCAGGGGAATTTTCTGGGTGGGCTTCAGACCTATCTGGTCGAAGCACTCGTCGCGGTAGGAGAGAATCCAAGCTGAACCACCGGTAAAGGCGTGTTTCAGTCGCTCGCCTATCATTTGGTAGAGGCCAAGCAGGTCTGGCGAGGAGATACGCTCACCGTAGGGTGGATTTGTAATGAGGATGGACTTTTCCTTGGGCTGTTCAAAGGCCTGGAAGGGCTGCTGCTTCAGGGTGATGTTGCGGGATAGGCCAGCGGCTTTGACGTTGCGGGTAGCCACCTCGATGGCGCGGGGATTGTTGTCGTAGCCATAGATGTGGTGGTTGAACTCACGCTCGTTCTGGTCGTCGTTGTATATCTCCTCGAAGAGCTCTTTATCGAAGTCCGGCCATTTCTCGAAGGCGTAGCCTTGACGGAAAACGCCAGGGGCGATGTTGCGGGCTATGAGGGCCGCTTCGATGGGCAGGGTGCCTGATCCGCACATGGGATCGATAAAGTCGCACTCACCGCGCCAGCCGCTCATCAGGATGATGCCGGCGGCCAGGACTTCGTTTAGAGGGGCCTCCAGTGTGGCCTGACGGTAACCGCGGCGATGCAGCGATTCGCCACTGGCATCGAGTGAGAGGGTGCAGCTGGTCTCAGCGATGTGGATGTTAATTAGCACGTCCGGACCCGTGACGCGAACACCGGGGCGTTTGCCATCTCGCTCCATGAAGTAGTCGGCTATGGCATCTTTCACACGGTAGGCCACGAATTTGGAGTGGCGGAATTCGTTGCTGAAGACCACCTCATCCACCGCAAAGGTTTGTTGCGTTGAGAGGTAACGCTCCCAGGGGATGCGCTTCACCTGTTCATACACCTCATCGGGATTGGTGGCTGTGAAGTGGGAGAGCGGTTTGAGTATGCGGATGGCGGTGCGCAGGCTGAAGTTGGCTAAGTACATCATCCGTTTGTCGCCTGTAAAGGAGACCATACGGCGCCCCTTCTCGACGTTGTTGGCACCCAGTTCAATCAGCTCTTGTGCCAGGACCTCTTCCAAGCCCTCAAGCGTTTTGGCTATTAATTCAAATTCTTCATTCATATTGTTTCAGTTGACAAGTTGACGAGTTGAGAAGTTGATGTGTTGATAGGTTGACGAGCCATACCTGTTGACTCTAATGATTATTCTCTGCGTTGAACAATGCGTTGGCCTGAAGGTACATCGGTGGTGACCCAGATGTTGCCACCTATGGTGGCACCCCGACCGATGGTGATGCGGCCCAAGATGGTGGCGTTACTGTAGATGATGACGTCATCTTCCAGAATGGGGTGGCGCGGGATGCCTTTTACGGGGTTGCCCTGCTCGTCTAAGGGGAAGCTTTTGGCACCTAAGGTGACGCCTTGGTAGAGCTTGACGTTGTTACCGATGATACAGGTCTCACCGATGACCACGCCCGTGCCGTGGTCTATGGTGAAGTAAGAGCCTATCTGGGCACCTGGGTGGATGTCAATACCGGTCTCGCTGTGAGCCATTTCGGTGATGATACGGGGTATGAGGGGCACACCCAAAGTGAGTAACAGGTGGGCGATACGGTAGTTGCTGATAGCCCGGATAGCGGGGTAGCAACTGATTACCTCGCCAAACGAGTGGGCGGCCGGGTCGCCATTGTAGGCCGCTTCAACGTCGGTGGCCAAGATGCGGCGGATATGGGGCAGCTGGCTAATGAATTGAGCAGCGATCTCGGACGCCTTCTGGCGTTGTGCAGAGAGCAGCGAAGAGGCCGTGTCAGGGCCTTCATTCTCTATGCTGAAGCAGAGACCAGCCAAGATTTGCTGTTGCAGCAAACTGTAGAGCCGTTCCACTTCCACACCAATGTGATACTTCATGGTGTGGCTATAGATGGTTGATGGACCGTAGTAGCCGGGAAACAGAATGGAGCGGGTGAGTTCAACAATCTCATGAAGCGTAGTCCATGAGGGAATGGGGGTGTCGTCAACGTGTCTGTGAAACAAGCCTTTATACGATTCGCTCTCCGATAAATCATCCACGGCTTGCGTAAGCATCACTTTATATTGATTCGGATCCATTGTAGCACTATTTCAAATTTGTTTGCAAAGATAGTGCAAGCCGAGCGAAAAAGCAAAAAGAAGCTTGCTTATTTTTGTTTTTCCGAGGCGAAGCCTATTTTATTAAAAGATAGTGCAAGCCGAGCGAAAAAGCAAAAGAAATGCCAAAGAAAGGTACTAATTTTCGCTATTCCTATATTTAGCAGGCGAGATACCTAAATGGGCTTTGACATATTTGCCAAAGAAGGACTGGTTGGGAAAGTCAAACATTTCGGCAATCTCCTTCATGCTGCGGTTACCATGCTTCAGTTCATACTTGATGTGCTGCATGGCATACTCATTTATCCAGTCGAGGGCGGTACGGCCACTGCTCTGTTTCACTACTGAGGAGACATATTTGGTAGAGTAACAGAGCTTCTCGGCAAAGTAGGCTACCGACCGGTGGCGACCTCCGTCTGCAGAGACTGCTTCGATGAATTGGCCGAAAACTCGGCGCGAACTGGCTTTGTAGGCCTCGCTTTGGTCATCTACTTCCTCTTCGCCTATGAGGGTGTGGAAATCTGAAAGCATCTCATAAATCAAAGCTGAAAAGATGTACTCTAAGATTTGGTTGCGGTAGCGCTGCGTGTTATCTTTTATCTTCGATGAGATGAGCGCACCATAGTGGTGCATGTAGGTGGCTTCCGCTTGGTTATGGGTGTGGCGAATGGGGTTTTGGAAGAGGTAGCTAAAGATACGGCGCATGTCGGTGCCATGCTTCAGAGTACGACGCATAAATGAGGTGGAGAAACCAATCATACGTATCTGTGCTCCAGCGCTGTGCATGCCGTCGCTCACTATCATAGAGGGCAGACAGGAAAGGGTATCACCACTCTCTATCTGATAGGGCTTACCGTTGATTTCGAACTGGATACGTCCCTCTACACACATTACAATTAGAAAGAAGTTCAAACGTACTGCCGTATCGGCATAGGGCATCAGGTCGATGCGGTTGCTGATAAACAAGTCATCATCAACGTAATCTATGAAATCTTCAAATCCTTTAAAATCTTCAATATTCAACGACTTAATGTTGTTCTCCATTGCCATAATGTTCTATATTTCCTTTTTTGGCTGCAAAGATGGAGATTTTTGTTCCATAATCCTTGTTCTATATTCTCTTATTGATGTTCAAAAAGCCTTTTTTATTCTATTTGCCCATTGTTAAGCATGTTTAATAGGGAAAATAGAACAATTATTATGTGGATTTCGTTATGCCTAAAATGTTCTATTGTACTACCTTTGCGCCAGTTTTTCAATTTAAGTAAAAAGATGATGATAAGATTCAAGAAAAGTTGGGCACAATTGCTGCTGATTGCCGGTTGTGCCGTTGGTTTGACATCGTGTAAAAATGCCTCTTCAGAAGGCGCTGGTCAGATGCCTATGACTTACAAGCTGATGACCGTTCAACCCACAAACAAGGCGTTTAATACCACCTACTCTGCAGCGGTACGTGGTCGTTACGACGCTTCGATTC
>CAMAMO010000063.1 GCA_945836915.1 uncultured Mediterranea sp. | reverse complement strand
GCTCGCTTCTCTACCTACATTCCTTTCCCAACGATTGCAGCAGACAATCCCAAGTACAATCCTCGTGGTTACTGGCGTGGTCCTATCTGGTTAGACCAGACCTACTTCGCCATCCATGGCCTGCGAGCTTATGGTTACAAGGATTTGGCCGATGCCTACACCCGTCAGGTGTTCGACCGCCTGCAGGGACTGATTGAGGGAGCTCCTATCCATGAGAACTACGACACCCACACCGGTGCCCGTCTCAAAGCGCCTCACTTCAGCTGGAGCGCAGTCCATCTGCTCCTGCTCTACGAGGAATACGGTAAATAACCGACTCTCTTTTTTTTTCTCGCACCTTCCTTTTTGCTTGAACGCGCCGCGGGGTATATCCACCAAGGTCAGTTTTAGTGACAAGAGAGGTGCGAGATACGTTATTTATCGCTGGAATAAAGGGCTTTTGCGGTAGGTTATCATCCCGCTTCTGAAATGCAAGTATTCCGTTTCTGAAATGCAAGCATTCCGCGTCTGAAATGCAAGCATTCCACGGCTGAAATGCAAGCATTCCACGGCTGGATTACAAGCATTCTGTGTCACCCTCTTTTGACTCCCTTTCTTGCCCAAAAACGAAGTGATTCTAATTTTTGCATTTGCTAAATCATAGATTTCTTCGACTTTTCGCTCGTATTTCTGTTTTTTATTGTAATTTTGCACAGCTTTTGTTGATTTGTGCATATTTTTCATTATCAAACATGAGATATTATACGAAGGTTTACTCTATGAGGCGTTTAATCTCACTGGTTATGCTCATCCTCGGCGGCTGGACGGGCAGTAGCGCTGCGCTCTCTATCGACCGCGAACAGTTTACTTTTGACCATCTGGGACTGGTCAATGGCCTCTCAAGCCAGCGGGTCTATTCAATGGTCGAGGGTCGCTATGGATCCATTTGGATTAGCATGAAAAATGGCATCGCCCGATACAACGGTCGCACCATGAGCCACTACACCCTTTATGAGAATCAGAGCTATGCCAAAACGGGTGGACTGGTGACAAACCTCTACGTTACGCCCGACTCCCGACTGCTGGCCTTTGATAACAAGGGTAACATTTTTGTCTATCATCGCGCCTTAAACCGTTTTATCCCCTATCTGGAGTCATTTACCACCCTCTTCCGTCAGTTGGAAGCCAAGGCGAGCGGCCTTGCGCTTAACAACTTGATGATAGATAACTCCTCTCAGGTGTGGATTTCCACCAATCAGGGCGTGTTCAAAATCAAGCTGCATAATGTATCAGTGGTGCGGTGGGATATGAACAGTAATGTCAATGGGGTGATAGTCTGTGGCAACCACTACGTGGTCTATACAGACCAAGGGGCCTACGTTATCGATCCAGAGACGGGCAAATCGTTGAAGCAACTCAGCAATGAGCGTATTCAGTCTGCGTACTATGACGAGAGTTGTGGATGGCTTTGGCTGGGTAGGTCGGCTGGCGGTTTGCAGATCTTCCAGGTAGAGGGATGGAGGCAGGTGATAAATCCATCCATTAGCGAGTTGCCGGCGGTGACTGTGCGTGCTATCACGCGCTATGATGAGAACACCATTCTGCTCGGTTTGGATGGCGCCGGTGTCTATGCGGTCGATTGCCGGGGAGAAGAGTATAAACCTCTCTTCGGACAGGATGATGCGCAGGGTGGTGTGCTCCATGGCAATGGCATCTATGACATTTTGCTGGACCGCGAAGGCAACATCTGGATGAGCAGTTATACCGGAGGTATTGATATAGCCTACCCTACGGGGCAGTTGGTCAAACTGTATGAACATAAGTATAAGATGGATCAATCGCTCACCAACAATGGCGTCAATGCGGTGCTTGAGTGGGGGGAAACGTTGGTCTTCGGTACCGACCGCGGCGTGAGTCTGTACAACCGCTCCACCCACCAGTGGCAGCATACCTTGCCAGGACGGGTGGTACTGGCACTCTGCGTCTATAAAGGTCAACTCCTGGTAGGCACCTATGGTGAGGGCATCTATGCCATCAATCTGCAAGGCGAGGCTCGTCAGGCCTATAGCCGCAAGATGGGTAACTTTGATTCCGACTTCATCTACAGTATCGCTACCGACCATCACGGTGAACTCTGGGTAGGCAGTCTGGACGCACCCTTAGTACACTTCACCTCCAAGGGCGTGCAACGCTTCGATATTCCCATTGTGGAGTGTATCACCTCGATGCCCAACGGACACATGGCTGTGGGTACTTCAAACGGTTTCTATGATGTCAATCCAGAGCGGGGACGTTCCACCCACTATTTCAGCACCGAAGATACCCAATCGCTCACGGTGAGCAACTACGTCAAGTCGCTTCTCTTTGCTTCGAACGATAGTGTTTGGATTGCTACCGATGGTGGCGGACTATACGCCTACAATCTATCCACACGTACCTACAAGGCCTACACCAAGGCCGACGGACTTACCTCGAACAATCTCTATGGCTTAGCCTACGACAGCCAACGACGCATCGTGGTGAGTACCGACGACGGACTCTGCATCTTCTACCCCTCGACAGGTAAGGCCATCAACATTAACTTTATTTCTGAGGTTGAGCGCGAGTATAACCGCGATGCCGTCACTGCGCTGCGTGGCGGACAGCTACTCTTTGGCAGTAACAACGGAGCGGTGCAGATCAATCCTGAGCGCATAGACCAGGTCTATTACCACGCCCCCTTACGCTTCCGTAGCGTTCGCACTACCACGCCCATGGATGATGAGACCCAGAAGCGGATTTATGAGTCAATGACGAAAGGACGTGTGCAGCTGGATGCCGACTATGGGTCTGTGGAGATTGCCTATGAAAGCATCTTCTACCTCTACCACAAGGATATCCTCTATCAACATCTGTTGGAGGGAATAGATTGCGAGTGGAGCCAGCCGTCAGAGCAAACCTCGGTCAAGTTTGACAACCTTCCTGCCGGACAATACACGTTGGTGGTGCGCAGCGTAAGCCGTAATAGCGGTCGAATCATCGATACGCAGAGCCTCACCATCAATGTGGCTGCCCCTTGGTACTTCAGCACCCTGGCATGGATGATCTACCTGTTGCTCGCTGCCTCAGGCATGACCTATCTTTGGCGAGTAGCCTATCAGCGTGGAAGGGCTTCCCACTCCTCAGCCGTGCCATCGCAGCAAAGCTGAGGCGTTTAGTTAGTCGGGGCAAAAGTAGAGAAAATTTCTTTTCTTCCAAAATAAAAGTTATTTTATCTTCTGTTCACTTCAGAAGGTGCGGCTCAGGAATGGTTAAGCTAAATTTTCAGGCCATTGTTTTTGTTTTACACGGATTTTCTGTAAGTTTGTAGCGCTAAACGGAGAAGTTGCTGTTATGAAACGATTGTCTCGATGGTCTCTGCCCTTGAAGCGTTGCATGATCAGGCTGGCGCGATGGCCCAAGCGTTACGGCTTTGGGGCACAGTCGCCCTTTGCCTTCAGACTGATAACCGACGTGATAGGTCAGCGAGCCCCTTACTATTCCTATCAGGAGCTGACCGAGAGGGAAAAACTCTACCCCTCAACCCCTCATCCAGCCTGTTGCCGCGAGACGCTGCAGATGAAGCGGCTCCTCTTCCGCTTGGTCAACTTTATACAGCCCAGCAACTGCTTGAGTGTTGGCGATGCCTCCGTTTCGCAGCTCTACCTGCAAGCCGCCAAGCGTGAGATGAACTTTTGGCACGCTTCGAGCCTGGATGAAATCATCCAACAACTCGATGAAAAAGTCGATTTTCTCTATTTGCACCGGGTGGAGAGCCCCTCGCTGTTGCGCGAAGCCTTCCGCCTCTGCGCCCCACTCACTACCGACCAATCGCTCGTGGTGGTGCAGGGCATTGGCTACACACCCGAGATGAAGCAGCTGTGGCACGAACTGAAGGGTGACCCCTTGGTGTCGGTCTCGTTCGACCTCTTCGACCTGGGACTCCTCTTCTTCGACCGCTCCAAGCAGCGGCAGCACTATAAAGTCAGTTTTTAAATGGAATGGATGAATTTACCTTTTATATAATACCTCAAATAAGAACGACCCTTATGAAAAGTAATGTCTATACCCGCACCGGCGATGGTGGAGAAACCTCGCTGATTGGTGGCACCCGTGTGTCGAAGTGCGACCCCCGACTTGAAGCCTATGGCACCGTGGATGAACTGAGCGCCCAGTTGGGACTCTTGGTGACCTACCTCACTGACCCTGCCGACCGCCAGACGGTGCAGCGCGTGCAGAACGACCTTTTTGCCGTGGCCGCCTCGTTGGCCACAGACACCTCCAAGATGGCTCCGCTTGCGGGGTGCCAGGTAACGGAGGCGATGATACAGCAACTGGAGGCGGAGATAGACCGACTGGATGCGGCTCTGCCCAAGCTGAAGCAATTCATCCTGCCCGGAGGGTGCCGCGGAGCCGCCGTGGCTCACGTCTGCCGCACCGTTTGCCGACGCACCGAGCGACGCATTCTAACCCTCTCTGCTGAGGCCCCGGTAGAGGCCCATTTGCTATCATATATTAACAGATTGTCTGATTACCTCTTCGTTTTATCACGAAAAATTAATTATGATGAAAAAAATGATGAAATTATATGGTGTAAACGTTGATAGTGAGAGTTTTTTTCCTACTTTTGCCGCCAAATACTAAGATTATACGTATAAATCATATTGTAAAGTTTAAGACACTATGTATTGGACATTGGAATTGGCATCTAAATTGGAGGATGCCCCTTGGCCGGCAACCAAGGATGAATTGATTGACTACGCCATCCGCTCGGGGTCTCCGCTCGAGGTGATTGAAAACCTGCAAGAGATGGAGGATGAGGGGGAAATCTACGAGAGCATCGAAGATATTTGGCCCGACTACCCCAGTAAGGAGGACTTTTTCTTCAATGAGGAGGAGTATTAACCTCCCTTTGTTTGAACATCCATTATTCAACAGCCACCTTGACCAGCGTGACAAACACCACTTCCCTGCTGTTTGCCTCGCTGGTACTTTTTTCTACCCACGCATGAACTACTCTGATACCCCCACTTTTCCCCCAATCAACCCCTGCCGACCCGAGCTGACCGCCTGTTTGCAGGCACTCTACGGTCACTCAGACTGGCGAACTATCACTTTTTATGCCGACCTGAAGTGTGACCTCACCACCGTCACCCAGTCGCAAGGCGAGGTAGTAGAGCTGGTAGTCCGTCTGGCTGAGGAGACCCTGAAGGAGGAGAGCGCCGAGTCCACCCGCAACCTGCTGCTCACAGCCCCTACAGGTGCCGGCAAGTCGCTTCTCTTCCAGCTGCCAGCCATCTACCTGGGCCAACGCTACGGCCTGCTCACCTTAGTGATAGAGCCGCTGAAGGCGCTGATTCAAGACCAGGTGGAGGGATTGCAGGCCAAGGGGTACCAACGCGTGGCGTATGCTTCGGGCGACCTCTCGCCCGAGGAGAAGGCCGAAGCCTATCGGCGGGTACGCGAGGGAGAGGCAGACCTCTTCTACATCTCGCCCGAGCTGCTGTTAGCTTATGACATCCACCGCTTCATCGGCGACCGTCAGATTGGTTTGGTGGTGATTGACGAGGCTCATACCGTCACCACCTGGGGTAAGGAGTTCCGTGTGGATTACTGGTTCTTAGGCCGCTACTTGGCGCAGTTGAAACAGCAGTTAGGCTACCCATTCCCCCTCTTCGCCCTGACCGCAACGGCCGTGTGGAACGACCACTCGCACAGCGACATGGTGATAGAGAGCGTCCGCTCGCTGCAGATGGCCCCCTGCTGGGGACTGATTGGCACCGTGCGCCGCCAGAACATCGCCTTCGACATCCGTCCCCTCACCTTCCAGGAGGGCGAGACCTACGATAAAGCCAAGCAGCGCACCATTGCCGAGCGGCTGGAGCAGCTGATAGCGCATCACAAAACCCTCCTCTACTTCCCCTTTGCCAGCTCCATCGACCAGCGGGCCCGTGGCTGGGTGGCTCCGCGCCAGTGGCCCTACGTAGCCACCTACTACGGCAAGAAGGAGAAGGAGCAGAAGGCGGCCATTGTGCAGGCCTTTCGCGAGGGAGAGAAGCGGCTGATTGTGGCCACCAAGGCCTTTGGCATGGGCGTGGATATCCCCGACATCGACCGCGTCTATCACGTAGCCCCCTCGAGCACCTTTGTGGATTATGTGCAGGAGATTGGTCGGTCGGGCCGTGAAGCGGGCATCGAGGCGGTAGCCATGACCGATTTCCATGAGCGCGATTTCTACTACATGAACCGCCTCCATCAGGCAGGAGGCATCACCCAGGAGCAGCTGGAGTTGATTCTGCTGAAGTTAGCCGAACTCTACCGCATGAAAGGCCATCCGCAGCAGATGCTGGTGCCCATCAGCGACTTTGAGTACGTCACCAAACTGCCGCGAGCCAAGAATAAGTTAGATTATGAGAGCGACCTGGGGCAGCTGGTCAAGACCGCCCTGCTCTGGATTGAGGAGGATCTGCGTAGGCCACGTGGCGAGGCGGTCATCGAGGTGGCCCCCTGCCGTCTGTTAGGCGACTGCTACCTGCAGGACAAGACGGGAACCGCCTTTGCCCGCCGGTATGCCGCTTACCTCAGCCCCGTAGAGGGGTATGAGAACCTTTGGCGCGTACAGGCTGAGACCCTTTGGGAGCGTGAGTTCCCTGAACTGGGTTACCGCGAGTTTAAGCAGAAGCTGATGAACGGCACCCTGATACCCGAGGCGCGTGCGGTGGCCGTAGGACGTCACGATGTGCTCCTCAAGGAGGATGCCGCCCAGACGCTGCAACGCGTCAAGGCGCTCTTTGCCGACCTTACTACCCTGATGCGCAACGCTTTACTGAAAAACAAGGGGAAGTTTGACGAGACCCAGCTGCGCGAACTCTTCAAGGCGCATCAGCTCGATGTGCGCAGCGCCAAGCGCTTCATCGGCCAGCTGTTAGAGAGCCGTGTGGAGGAGGGCCGGAGCATGAGCTACATCAGTAGCGCCCGTAAGAAGGAGAGCACCGAACTGCAGTTCACCGTGAGCAAAGGGTTCGAATTGCTGCTGCAGCGCTACCTCAAACTGCTGCAACAGCACCTCAGCGGCTCGGCTGGCGATACGCTCCAGCTGGTCTGCACCCCCTTCTCCGACCTCAACCTGCTGCTCAACCTCCTCTCCATGCTCGGCTCCTTGGCCTTCAGTGTAGAGGGTGGAGCCACCCCCTGCGTGGAGGTGCGCTTTCACCACCCGGAGGCTCTGTTGGCCTTGGCCGACGAGGGGCATTACCACAACCAGGTGCTGGAACAGGAGGAGCTGCTGCACCAAGAGCAAATCGCCCTTTTCACCCACTTCTTCGGCAACCAGCAGCTCTCTGACGAGGCCCGCTGGGACTTTATCGAGGCCTACTTCACCGGCCGTTTGCCGCAGCTGCTCCCTCAGCCCCAATACACCATCCGCCCCGCCGAGAGCGAGGATCTGCCGCGTATGATGACCCTCTTCGACGAGGCCCGAGGCATCATGCGGCGCAGCGGAAACCTGAAGCAATGGACCGGCGGTTACCCCACGGAAGAGCAAATCCGCGAGGAGATAGCCGCGGGCAATAGCTACGTTATCCTCGATGAAAAGGGCGAAATGGTGGCCACCTTCGCCTTTATTCTGACGGGCGAGCCCACCTATGCCCGTATCGACGGCGGTGCCTGGCTCGACGACGAGGCCCCATATGGCGTGATTCATCGTCTGGCCAGTACCCCTCAAAGTCATGGCGTAGGAAAAGCCTGCATCGACTGGTGCTTTGAGCGGATACCCAATCTGCGCATCGATACCCACCGCGACAACCGCATCATGCAGCACCTGATGCAGAAGATGGGCTTCAGCTACTGCGGCATCATCTATCTGAAGAATGGCGACGAGCGCCTGGCTTATCAGAAGATAGCTCACCGTTGAGGTAGCTGAGGCGGTAACATCTCCCCTTCTGGGTGTTGAGCGTTATCTCAGCCTCCTTGTAGCGGAGGGTGCAGCGACCGCCTTGGCGGCTGAGCAGGGTCACCTCACTCAGCTCACCCCCTTGCCAGCGTAGCGACACCATGACGTTTCCACGCGCCTCCAAGCCACTGACAGCCCCCTCTGACCACGCCTCGGGCAGCGAGGGGAGCAGGTGGATAAAGCCCGCATGGCTCTGCAGCAGCATCTCCGTCACGCCCGCTGTACCGCCAAAGTTCCCATCAATCTGGAAGGGCGGATGGGTGTCCCACAGGTTATCGAGGGTGCCGTTCTTCAGCAAGTTTTGATAGAGCATATAGGCGTGATTGCCATCGTGCAGTCGGGCCCACTGGTTCAGCTTCCACCCCATGCTCCATCCCGTAGCGCCATCGCCCCGGTGGGTCAGTACCACGCGTGAAGCATCGGCCAACTGGGGCGTGGTGATGGGCGAGATGGTATGTCCTGGGTGCAAGCCAAAGAGGTGGTTCACGTGGCGGTGGTGGTCATCGGGGTCGTCGATGTCGCGGCTCCACTCCATCAGCTGGCCGTAGCGACCTATGGCGTAAGGGGCCAGATGGGTCAGCACCTCCTCCCAACGCTTCCGCTCCCCCTTATCGCACCCCAGCAGGCGCGAGGCCTCGATGGCATTGAGCAGAATCTCGCGCACCACAGCGTGAACGAAGGTGGCACCCTGGTCTATCGGCCCATGCTCGGGCGAGGTAGAGGGTGCGGCGGTGTAGCTGCCGTCGGGCTTGTGCCACAGGTAATCCACGGCAAAACGGGCACTCTCGCGAATCAGGGGGTAGCCCACCTGCTGCAAGAAGGCCCTGTCGCGGGTGTAGTCGTAATACTCCCACAGATGGGTAGCTAACCAGGGACCGGCCATGGGGTTGAAGTTCCACGACATATCCTCATCGCGCAGGGGCGTGGTGAAGCCAAAGATGTTGGCCGAGATGGAGGCGGTCCAGCCGCGGGCCCCGAAGTAGGCCTTGGCGGTGCGCTGGCCGGGCTTTTGCAACAAGCGGATAAAGTCAATGAGCGGCACCATGCAGTCGCTCAGCCCCGTGGAGCAGGCAGGCCAGTAGTTCATCTGGATGTTGATGTTGTTGTGGTAATCCACGCGCCAAGGCCCATCCACGTGATTGTGCCAGAGGCCCTGCAGATGGGCTGGTAGATTGCCAGGGCGTGAGGAGGCGATGAGCAGGTAGCGGCCATACTGGTAGTAGAGCTGCTCCAGGTAGAAATCGCTCTCCCCTTGGCGGTAGCGTTTCAGCCGTTCGGGGGTGGGGTAGTCGGGGATGATGGTTTGGTGGCTGGCTGAGGCGGCAGCTTCCTTGTTGGCTGTGGTACTGGCGTTTGCCGAGGGGTTGAGCTCAAACTTCACGCGCTGGAAGAGGGCTTGGTAGTCGTTTAGATGGGCCTTCAAGAGGCCCTCATAACCCTGTTTTTGGGCCTCCGCCATCCACTGGGCGGTGGTCTCGCTGGGGTTCACACCGACGTAGGTGGTGGGGTCTGTGAAGTCGGGATCGAAGTTCATCCGATAATCGGTATCGGCGGTGACGAGGAAAACCACCTCATCAGCCCCCTTGATGAGGAGCCGTTGGCCGTCGTTTTGCAGCGTTCCGCCGCTTGGCAGGGCGGTAATGCGTACCGTATAGGCCATCTGGTTGCTCTTCAGACGGGCTTCGTAGCAGAGCGAAGCCTGGCCGATAGCCTGCATGGAGCCGTTGCTTTCGGGGTTTGGCGCGTAGCTCAGGGTAAGGTTCTGCTGGCCCGGCTGATTGGCAGAGAAGCGCATCACCAGCACTTGATGGGGGTAGGAGATGAAGTAATCGCGGCGGTAGCTCACCTTATCCTTCACGAAGGAGATCGTAGCCAGGGCCGAATCGAGCGAGAGGCTTCGACGGTAGTGGCTCATCCCTACGCTGCTCAGCCCCGTCTCCACGTAAAACTCGCCCATGGTGGTGAAGTTGCCAAAGCGGAAGGCAGGCTCATCAGCCGCCTCATAAGAGACCTCGCTATTGAAATTCTTCCGCGTCAGCAGGGCGGCTCTCTCCTCGTCGCCCTGTTCAAAAGCCTCGCGGATTAGGGGGAGAAGGTGTGCCGATTCCTTGTTCACGTTCCAGTAGTAGTCCGCCCCTTTGGCATTGTTCGGACCGCCACGCCAGAGGCTTTTCTCATTAAAGGTGATGCGTTCCGCCTCGATAGACCCCAGGATATTGGCGCCGATGCTGCCGTTGCCGATGGGCAGAGAAGCGGTCTCCCACTCCTTATTCTCATTCTCATCCCAAGGTCCCTGAATCACGGGTCTGTCGTTTCCCTCCCACAGCTCAGGCCTTCCGCCATACCAAGGCATCCGCCCCAGCAGCGTAGTAGGCGTATCAAACCAGATAGCCATAGGCGGCTGGTTCACCGTAACGGCAGCTGTTTGCCCCTTCAAGGCCAGTGGCATCGAGGCGAAGAGCAGCATCCCGATAAAACAACGTTTGATAGTGCTTATCAACGACATAGCAGATAGAAAGCGCATACTAAACTTCAATTAGATGAAACAAATAACCGATGCAAAAATAACTTTTTCCAACGGCTTTTGCAATACCAAGGCGCGGAAAAATCACTCCCCAATAGAGGAGAACACCCACATATACCCCTTCCAAAAATAAACTGCAAACTGCAAAACTGCAAAAATTTGGTGGGGAGAGTGAACCGATAGACGCTGTTTTCAGCGGCCAAACGACCACATCTCCGAGGTGGCATTACCCCATAATAGTGTCCAAAACAAAACTGTTATCTGTTATCTGTTACCAAATAAATGTTAAATAGGCCGTTATACCCGGTCCAAAATAAAACTGCAAACTGCAAAACTGCAAACATGTT
>CAMAMO010000062.1 GCA_945836915.1 uncultured Mediterranea sp. | reverse complement strand
GCCACAAGATTAGATTTCTCAGGGTCGTCAAAGACGATGACGTTGATAGGATGCAGGTGTAAAGGCGGTGACGCCAAAGCCGAGCATTACTAATTGCCCGTACACTTGTCTTTCCGGGTGCACGTAGGGTATATACGTTCAGCTGATTAAACAGTGCTTTACGAAAGGCGGAAACGCAAATCGGTTTACGAAAAACATCATGTCAACCCTTATTAAGGTGACTATAGCATCGGGGTTCCACCTCTTCCCATTCCGAACAGAGAAGTTAAGCCCGGTCACGCCGATGGTACTGCGTAACAGTGGGAGAGTAGGTAGTCGCCGTTTTCAAGCCGAGAGCTTCACTACAACAGTAGTGAGGCTCTCTTTTTTTTACTTTTTTCTCGCCTTTTCAAGGTATTATCAAAATAAAGTCCTATATTTGCCCAATAAAACCTTATTTGCTTATGAGTACTATTTTGGATTTGGCTCCACAGAATGTGTGGAAGCACTTTTATTCATTGACACAAATTCCCCGTCCATCGGGACACATGGAGAGAATTACAGAGTTCTTGCTCAACTTTGGCAAGGGCCTCGGTTTGGAATCGTTTGTTGACGAGGTCGGTAATGTGATTATCCGCAAACCGGCTACTCAGGGTATGGAGGATAGAAAAGGCGTCATCCTTCAGGCGCACATGGATATGGTTCCTCAGAAGAACAACGATACGGTACACGATTTTGTAAACGACCCTATCCAGACTTGGATTGATGGCGAATGGGTCAAGGCGAAAGGTACGACGCTCGGTGCCGATAACGGTATGGGTGTAGCTGCCGCCATGGCTGTGCTTGAAGCCAATGACCTAAAGCACGGTCCGCTGGAGGTCTTGATTACTAAAGACGAAGAGACCGGTATGTACGGTGCTTTTGGCTTGAAGCCAGGCACAGTGAAGGGGGATATCCTGTTGAACCTCGATTCTGAGGACGAAGGCGAACTCTATATCGGTTGTGCCGGTGGGTTGGATATTACTGCAGAGCTCTCATATAAAGAAGAAGAGGCCGATAAGAGCATGGTAGCCCGCAAAATTACACTCAAAGGGCTTCGTGGCGGTCACTCTGGCATGGAAATTAACCAAGGACGTGGCAACGCTAACAAACTGCTGGCTCGTGTAGCTCATGATTTGTTGGTTGAGTTTGATTGCCGTCTGGCTTCGTTTGCAGGTGGCAACATGCGTAATGCTATTCCGCGCGAGGCACATGCCGTTATACTCTTCAATCCCGCCGACATCGACGATTTGCCTACGTATATTAAGGAGTATGGAGAACAGCTCAATCAAGAGTATGCTCCGATTGAAAGCAATATCCAACTCCTCCTTGATGAGGTTGAGTTACCCGCTATGGTCATGCCTGAAGAGATTCAGGATAACATGATTGATATGCTCTTGGCGTGTCAAAATGGTGTGATGCGTATGATTCCTACTGTTCCTGATACTGTTGAGACCTCTTCTAACCTGGCTATTGTCACGCTTGGTGAAGGAAAAGCTGAGGTTCGTATTTTGGCTCGCAGTTCAAGTGATACCATGAAGGATTTTCTTGCTGATAGCCTGACTGCTTGCTTCAATATGGCTGGTATGAAGGTAACGCTGAGTGGTGGTTACAGTGGCTGGCAGCCCAATGTAGATTCTCCTATCCTGCATGCCATGACGAAATCTTATGAAGCTCAGTTCGGCGTTGCGCCTAAGGTAAAGGTCATTCACGCCGGTTTGGAGTGCGGAATCATCGGTGCCAACTGTCCTGGTTTGGATATGATCTCCTTCGGTCCTACGCTCCGCTCACCTCACTCACCCGACGAGCGCGTGCTGATTCCTACCGTAAAGAAGTTCTATGACTTCCTGGTAGCTACCTTAGAGCAGACTCCTAAGAAATAACATTCTATTGAGATAAAGCAGAGGCCTCTTTTTCACACTAAGGTGAAAAAGATGCCTTTTTTATGCCATTTTGTCACCGTCATGAAACCTAATGCCCCATTCTGGTTACTAATTTCCTCTTTAGCGCTACTTTTTCCCTTTTAACTCCTCCTCTTTTTGATATAGGTCAAGGAATATGTTATATAACATGTTTTTTGCTCCTAAATTGCTTGCCATTTGCCAAAATGGCTCTACATTTGCAACGTCAATAGGAAAACGAATAGTACTCCCCACAAAGAGAGAAGGGGAGATAGATTAAGGAAAAAGATTGTTTTATAGGAGGATTTAGAAATGAAAATGATTAAGAGTTTGATGAACCGATTGGCTACTGCCGATCCTACGATTTGGGGTTATATGGCCATGGGCTATAACAATCCCGTTAAGAAGTAAGTCGATAACGGCTTTTTGAGAGAATTGAAACTGACTACATTGACTAAACAAAGAAAACCTTGAGTTATGAAGAAAATGGTTCATTTAATGAAATGTGTTCTGGCCCAGATGGGTAGGAACGAAATGTTGATGAACGGTTACATGTAACCATCATCAGAGGTAAAAAGATTGTTTAACTAAAAATGAGTAACGATTATGGCTAAACAAGTAGTAAATTCAATGAAGAAGATTCTGACTGCAGCAAGTAAGAATTGGATGGAGGCAATGAAGTATTACAGCCTTCAGATGTAAGTAAACGCAAATTGCAAAATAACGCGAGGGATTTTTCCTACCAGGTAGGGAATATCCCTCTTTTTTTATCCTTTTTAGTTCTTTTGACAGACTATTCTACTAAGTCTCCTATTTATTTCATTTCTTTGCCTAACTAAAGCAATAGAATAGTCACTTAATCAAATACTTGTGTGTCATGATATACCGAAGATCTTTTTATATTTGGGTATGGATGCTTCTTCTTTGTATTGGGGGGGCTATGGCTCAGTCGTACCGTTCATTATGGTCGGAACTGCAGAGTCTGGAGAAAAAAGGGCTGCCTCAGTCGGCCAAGGTTATTGCGCAGCAGATTGTTGAGAAGGCTGAACGTGAACATCAGGCTGGACAACTGCTGAAGGCGGTTATTTGGAGGGAGCACTATCAGCAGGTGTTGACTCCAGATTCACTCTTTCCAGCCATAGCGCGTATGGAACAGTGGGTCAAGCAGGAGAAGGATACCGCCAATCAGGCTATGCTGCATACACTATTGGCCACCTATTATATCCATTATCAACAACAGAACCGCTATGAATTGAGACAACGTAGTGAGATGCTTTTTGATGCGGAGAACAGCAATCTCCGCACATGGAGTGATGATCAACTGACGCGTACTATCTTACGCCATCTGTCGGCCTCGTTACGCTATCCCTCGGTATTGATGCGTTCCAAGGGAAGCCAGTATCAACCGCTTGTGGTTTTACGTAACGGAAGTCGTCCGTATGGGCATGATCTTTACCATCTTCTGGCACGTCGAGCTATCGACTATTATACCCATCATGGAGATTCTCTGGTGCAGAAAGCGAACCAACTCTATCAGGAGATGTATCAACGCTATCAACAGGCAGGTCATAGCGAAGGGGCTTTGATGGCATTGATAGAGTCGTGCAGATTAGATAGTGAACGGTCTGCTCTAACCAACTCTCTGGTTCAATTGGACAGTTTGATTCAGGTCTATCAGGAATATGCGCTCTGTGCCGAACTCTATCTACTAAAGGCTGAACAGCTCAGAAAGCAGGGTGATGCCAATGGCCTAACGGTCATACAGTGCTGCGATCAGGCTATCCGTCGCTACCCTAATTATGAGCGGATAGGTGCATTGAAGAATCTGAAGGAGGAGGTGATGGCGCCTTCTCTGTCAGTTAAGATGCCTCAACTCCTCTATCCGAGCGATTCGTTACGTATCTCATTCAATTACAAGTGTCTATCTCAATGCCAGATTAGAATTTTTGAGGCTAATAGTGATATCTATCCTCAGACAAGGTCTATCCAGACGGATGAATGGGACCGTTTGCGCGGTAAATTGCGTTGGAACATGACGCTACAATTGCCACTGCAACCTCATCAAGGGGTAACAGACGAGGCACTCTCTTTTATGAGCCACACGATGGATGGATGCTATCAACCCATGTTGAACGTGGGGGTCTATCTGGTTGAAGTGCTACCTCTGCAAACGAAAGCGAAGATTGAGTCTCCCTGTCGGATGTTGTTGGCTGTTTCACGCCTTCAGCTGGTAACGCTTGATCTGCCTAATGGATCAAAAGAACTGATAGTTGTTGACGCAAAAAGTGGGCATCCTGTAGAGGGAGCGGCGGTGGACTGTTACAACTATAAGAATGGCCATGATGTGGTGACAAATCATTTGCGAAGTGATCGAGAAGGACGCTGTTTGGTAAAGAGAGAACATACCGTGAACTACTGCCGCGTAGCCAAACAGGGTGATTGCGCTTTGCCGCCCGTTTACCTTTATGGGCGTAGCTTTGTCTCTACAAACGGGGAGGTGAAGGAGGTGACCAAACTATTAACTGACCGAGCTATCTATCGGCCAGGCCAAGATCTTTATCTGAAGGGTATCGTCTATCAGCAATATCCTGATAGCGCTCATGTTGTGGTAGGGAAACAGATGGAGGTAATGTTGCTGGATGTTAACCGCAAAGAGGTGGCCCGACAGAAGGTCTGCAGTAACGACTATGGTTCGTTTACCGTGACATTCAAAATTCCTGCCCGTGGGCTAAACGGACCATATCAGGTGAAAAGTTCTACTGGAGAGAGTTGCTACATTCAAGTGGAAGAGTATAAGCGTCCAAGTTTTGAGATTCAGGTGGATGATCCTGAGGTGGCTTATCAATGGGGTGATACCTTAACCTTGACGGGAGTGGTCAAAGGCTATCAAGGGGCTCCGTTGCAGAACGCCACCATAGCCTGTACGCCATCCTATCGTCAAGCCATCTACCGCTGGCATCAGGAGAAGAAACCGCTTAGACAAGATACGGTTTATAGTGATAGGGAGGGGCGTTTTGCCTATAAGCTCTATCTCAAAGCCATAGAGAAAGTGGCTACCCTTCATGTCGCTTTTACGATTGTATCTGAGTATGGTGAGACCCAGGAGGTGCATTATGATCTTCCAGTCAGTACGCATCCCTTCCAACTCGGAGCGGAGATTCCTGCTTTGGTTTGCAAAGAGGACTCGCTCTCTTTCCTGTTTTACTCGCGTAACGGGGTAGGCCGACCGTTACCCACCAAGGGAAGCTATCATCTCTATCTGATGAAGGGAGAAACAACGGATTACTCCAACCCCGTGATGCAAGGAGAACTCTGTTTCAATCAACCTGCAACCATCTCTTCATGGCGTCTGTTGCCTTCTGGCCGCTACCGCATGGTGATGCATGCTGAAGAGGCTACACATCGCCAGATGAGCGATTCTTTGATTACCTTTACACTCTTCTCTAAAAGTGACAGACGGGTGCCTGCTGATGAGGAGCTGTTTAGCTACGTAGAAAAGAGCTCGTTTGATGAGATTCATCCAGCCGTTATCTACTGGGGTACCTCTTGTCAGGAGGTCTATCTTTATGAGGATTATCTGGGTGAGAAGCAACGGGTCAGTCAGCGGCTGGTTCAGATGAGTGATACTTTGATGCGTTGTGAGATTCCGTATCGCCAGGCCTATGGAGAGGAGGTTCAGTTGATGCTCAGTTTTGTCAAAGAGGGCAAACTCTATAGCCAGAGCTTTAAATTGACAAAGCAGACGGATAGGAAATCGCTTCAACTCAAATGGCGTGTCATGCGTGACCGCCTCATGCCAGGGGCGGATGAGAGATGGGAAATAGCGATTCAGAAGGATGGCAAGGGTTGTCAGGCTGAGCTGATGGCTTTGCTTTATGATGCTTCGCTGGACAGGCTGGCTCTGCATAATCCCACTTTTACCCCTTACTATTTCCGTTATTTCCCTGCGTATTACAAATCGGCGATGCCTAATTACTGGGCTATATATGGAGAGATGGTCTCTTTTGCCCAGAAGTATCATCAGATTCCCGCTTGGGCTTTTGACGAGGTGGCATGGCCATCCGCTTCCAGTTATGGTAGGCGCATGGGCTATATGATGCCTGTCATGGTGAAGACGGCAGCTTCTGCGCCACAGATAATGCTTGACAGTCAGATGGCGAACAAGGAGAGTATTGAAACCTCTGCCGCTACGGAGGAGGATGCGGTTGAGGAGAAGCAGCTTCTGCCCGATGAGTCGGTTCGTATGCAGTTCAATGAAACGGCTTTCTTCTATCCGCAACTTCGTACGGATAGCGCTGGAGTGGTCTTTCTGCAATTTGTGGCTCCTGAGAGTCTGACGCGTTGGAACTTCATCGGGTTTGCTCATACGCAACAGATGCAAACAGGTACATTGCGGAGTGAGGTTATCACATCTAAGGAGTTTATGGTACAACCCGCCTGGCCGCGGTTCTTGCGTGAGGGAGACGTTGTCAATCTCCAGGCTACTGTGACTAACCTCACGGCTAAACGACAGAAAGGACGAGTTAGACTGACGCTGTTCGATCCCTATACAGAGAGGGTAATCGAGGCGAAAAACGCTTCGTTTGACCTCAATGATAAGGCCAGCCAGGTGGTAACATTCCAACTGAAGATGGATGGGCAACGCAGTTTGATGGGATTTCGTCTTGTGGCTGATGGAGGTTCCTTCAGTGATGGCGAACAGCAGGTGATTCCAATTCTGAGCCGTAGTTTCTACCTGACGGAGACCCTGCCTTTCCTGATGAGGACGGAGGGAGATTATCAGGTCTCACTCGACACGTTGTTTAACGCTCACTCTCCTATGGCTAAGGAGCGTACGCTTACCGTCGAGGTGACAGGCCATGCCGCTTGGAGTGCGCTCATGGCATTGCCCGCTCTGGAGAATCCTACTTCTGACAATACCATGGTTTGGATCAGTGCAATCTATGCCCATTCATTGGCACGCTATATTGCCAATCGGTATCCACAGTTGCGCGCTTATCTGTCTGCGCTTGAGGTTACTAGTAGGGAAGACAAAGCGGATTTGGTTGGTCGTTTGACGCAGCAAGAAGGTCTCCGTGATTTCCTGCTCAGTGAGACTCCTTGGGTGATGCGTGCAGAAGAAGAGACGAAACGGTTGCAACGACTGGTACGCTATTTTGATGCCAATCAATCTGATTATCAGCAACAGATGGCGGTAGCTAAACTGAAACAATTACAGTTGGCTGATGGCTCCTGGGGATGGTATGCAGGAATGCAACCCAGTCTGTTCACTACGACTTTTGTGATACAGCAACTGGTCCGCCTGAAAGCCTTGACTGGTCAGCCTCTCCCTCCCGACCTGTTACAGATTTGCTCAAAGGGTATGGACTACCTTCAGAAGGAGGCGATGAGGCGTTATCAGGATAGGTTGAAACGTCAAAGAAAGGGGGATGACCCCATCTGCTTGAGTGCTGATTTGGATTATCTCTATTTGTTGGCCATGGATGGTGCACAGAAGATGGATAACTCTGCACCGATGGTTAACGCTTTGATTCAATTGTGGGAGAAGCATCGTCATCAACTGCCGATAAATCAGAAAATCAGGTTGGCTGTGGTACTCCTGAAGAACAACCATCGCGAGAGTGCGATGGAGTTGGTCCGTTCTGTGAAGGAGCATCTGACCACCACCGCTCAGCGTGGTGCCCATTTCGCTTTCAAAGAATCCGAATCTTCAGTCAACATGCAACCCATTTCACTGCATGTCGCTGCGATGGAGATGTTTCAAATGGCGGGTGGCGAGGATGCCCTTCTGGAAGAGATGAAGGTTTGGCTCTTGTTGCAAAAGCAGGCTCAGCAGTGGGCTCATGCCGTTGCTTCGGTCGATGCGGTTTATGCTCTCTTATTGCGGGGCGAGAATCTGCTTCGCCATTCAGGAAAACTCTCACTTTCATTGGGTAATGTTCACTGGAGTAATGGCTTGAATCCTCTCAGTGATGGGATATGCTATCTTAAACGTACCTTTATTGAAGGGGAAAAGGCGTTGAATGCGCATCAACTGAAGGTAGAAAAGGGTGCGGATGGTTTGGCGTGGGGGGCTGTTTATGCTCACAGCCTGGTGCCCATGGATGAGGTTAAGAGTTATGGGCAGGGTTTGCAAGTAGAGAAGCAACTCTATGTAGAACGTAGAGATAACCAAGGCAAGGCCAGTTTGGAACCTGTTCATTTAGGCCATACGCTAATCCAGAAGGGAGACAAGGTTGTGACCCGTTTGGTTATCTGTTGCGACCGCAGCTTCGATTTTGTACAATTAAAAGATTTGCGTGGAGCTTGTTTAGAGCCTCTCTCTCTCCACTCAGGTTACCGTTGGCGTAGTGCACTCAGTTATTATCAAGAGGTTAAGGATGCGGCAACTAACTTCAATTTTGATCATCTTCCTAAAGGAGTTCATGTTGTAGAATATGCCTGTCGGGTTGTTCGTTCAGGCCTCTTTGAGGCTGGTGTGGCCGTGGTACAGTCGGCCTATACCCCCGAATTTGCAGGACATTCAGCGTCTGTCACGTTGGAGGTTAAGGAATGAGGGACGATAACATGGTATGACCTTTGTAAAAAGAAAAAGTCGCTTACTATAGTTGCATTTTGAAAAAAATGCCTATCTTTGCTCATTCATGATGAAGTAGCTTAATAATAAATAGAATGAAACGAACAATAACTCTGATATATAGCTTGCTCATGGCGCTCTCTGTAGCGGCGCAGGCCCGCTTCAGTTCGCATACAGAACAGATAAGTATGGGCCAGATTGAGTGGAAACAGCCTTCTACGGTAAGTTTTTTGATTTCTAATCTCGGAAACCAACCGTTGGTGTTATCGCATGTGGAACCAGATTGTGACTGCTCTTCAGTAGAGTGGACTGAGCGCCCTATTGCTCCAGGTGAGAAGGGGGAGGTACGCGTGACGTTTGACGCGCAGCTGCTGGGACGCTTTAATAAATCGGTGGCCGTGATGACGAATGCCTCACCTCATTTGGTTTACCTGCATTTCTCAGGGGAGGTGGTGACTGAGATTAAGGATTTTACCAAGACGCATCCTTACCAGTTTGGTCAGATACGTGTCAATCTGAACAGTTTGGATTTTCCTGATCTACACCGCGGTGCAACCCGACAGTTGAAAATGAGTGTGGTCAATCTTTCAGATGGTGCATATGAACCAGTCTTGATGCATCTCCCCTCTTATCTTCAGGCGGAATGTAAGCCTGCTGTTCTCCAAAAGGGAGAAAAGGGAATCATAACCATTACACTCCATGCCGACCGTTTGGTCGATTTGGGCTTGACACAATCGTCAGTTTATGTAGCCCGCTTTGCCGGAGACAAAGTATCTGAGGAGAATGAAATACCTGTATCTGCCATTCTGTTGCCAGATGTAGTCAAACTGAATGGACAGCGGCAAGAAACATTCCCACAGATTCATCTCTCTACAGAGGAGGTAGATCTCAGTACTCTGCTTGCTAAAAAACAGAAAGCAAAACTGGATATTCTGTTGACTAATAGGGGGGGCTCAGCCTTGGATGTCAGAAAACTACAGGTCTTTCATCCCGCTGTAGGGGCTGCACTGAAAAAGCGTTTGCTCCAACCGGGTGAGACGACTAAATTGCGTGTAACCCTGGATAAACGTCATCTCTCGAAGTCGCGCCGTCCCTTGCGACTGCTCATGATAACCAATGATCCGCAGCATCTGAAGAAGGAGATAAATATTAGAGTCAAATAACCTTTAAACCCATCATATCATGGAACACCCCGAGAATAGTGAAGAATACAAAGGGCTGGTAGTCAATGCCGGTGTGGAGCAACTGGGATCGGTCAATCCCTATATGAAACGTAAAGTGCGTCGTCGGCAACCGACGGTGGCAGAGTATGTTGAAGGTATTATCAAAGGTGATATTACATTGCTCAGTCAAGCAGTCACCTTAGTTGAAAGTGTGCGCCCTGAACATCAAACATTGGCACAGGAGGTCATTGAAAAGTGTTTGCCCTATACGGGTCACTCGGTGCGTATAGGTATCAGTGGTGTACCTGGCGCGGGTAAAAGCACCTCTATTGATGCTTTTGGCTTGCATGTCTTAGAACAGTATGGTGGTAAGCTGGCTGTCTTGGCCATTGATCCAAGCAGTGAACGAAGCAAGGGAAGTATCTTAGGTGACAAGACACGTATGGAGAAACTTGCTGTTCATCCAAAGTCGTTTATTCGTCCCAGTCCATCGGCTGGTTCATTGGGAGGTGTGGCTCGCAAGACCCGAGAGACGATTTTCCTCTGTGAGGCCGCTGGCTTTGATAAGATTTTCGTAGAAACTGTAGGCGTGGGACAAAGTGAAACGGCTGTGCACTCTATGGTTGATTTCTTCTTGCTGATTCAGTTAGCTGGCACTGGTGATGAATTGCAAGGTATCAAGCGAGGTATTATGGAGATGGCTGATGGCATTGTCATCAATAAAGCGGATGGGGATAATCTGGAGCGGGCCAAGTTGGCAGCGACTCAGTTCCGCAATGCACTTCATCTGTTTCCTGCACCCGAGAGTGGTTGGACCCCGCAGGTGCTCTGCTATTCTGGCTTTTATAACTTAGGCATTAAGGAAATTTGGGATATGGTATATGATTACATTCGCTTTGTAAAGGAGAACGGTTATTTTGACTACCGTAGAAATGAGCAGAGCAAATACTGGATGTATGAGTCTATCAACGAGCATCTGCGTTCCAGCTTTTACCATCATCCCGATGTGGAGGCACTGGTGGAATTGAAAGAACGCCAAGTGCTGGAAGGACGTATCTCTTCATTCGTGGCAGCCAGAGACCTACTCGACACCTATTTCGAAGCACTCAAACAGAAATAATCTTTATTGGTGGCTGAGAAATATCAGCCAAACTATGCAATTAATTGGGCGGAATAACGTCAGATAGAGAAAAACGGTGATATGAATAAAGATAAACTTTTAGTTGGTGCTATTATAGTACTCTTGATTGTTGGCGTAGTTTGCATTTGCTTATCCATGATGCATGAGGATAAGAGCAGTAA
>CAMAMO010000061.1 GCA_945836915.1 uncultured Mediterranea sp. | reverse complement strand
ATTAGTCCGCTTGCAGGATGAAAAAAAGGCGAAGAAGAAATGATTATCATTTGAGGAAATACCCCCCCCCCATAAAAAGAGCAGCTCTAATCTGTTTCGGATGAGAGCTGCTCTTTTTATGGGGAATCTGTTTCGTAGTATTACATCCGCTCAGGTACCTCGATACCCAGCAGACCCATACCCAGTTTGATAACCTTGGCAATCTCGGCTGAGAGAGCCAGACGGAAGGCCTTTACATCAGCATTCTCTTCACGAAGGATACTGAAGTCGTGGTAGAACTGGTTGTACTCCTTAACCAAATCGTAGCAGTAGTTGGCAATGACACTGGGCAGATAGTCTGTACCAGCCTGTCTTACAACGGCGGCAAAGTCGGAAAGCATTTGAATCAATCCCTCCTCTTTTTCGCTCAACTCGATGTCAACATGTAGCGTTTGGGGCACCTCGATGCCCTGTTCTACGGCTTTACGTAAAACTGAGCGGATGCGTGCATAGGTGTATTGGATAAACGGACCTGTATTGCCGTTGAAATCAATGCTCTCTTTAGGGTTGAAGGTCATGTTTTTGCGGGCATCCACCTTCAGGATGAAATACTTCAGAGCGCCGAGGCCTACCATACGGGCAATATCTTCGGCTTCTTCCGTTGTCAATCCGTCCAGTTTGCCCAGCTCTTTGCTTGTCTCGCGGGCTGTATCAATCATTTCTGCCATCAGGTCGTCAGCATCTACAACCGTACCTTCACGGCTCTTCATCTTACCCTCGGGCAGTTCAACCATACCATAGGAGAAATGCACGAGGCTCTTGCCCCATTCAAAGCCCAGACGGTCGAGTAGGATTGAGAGCACCTGGAAGTGGTAGTTTTGTTCATTGCCCACCACATAAACCATCTTATCAATAGCATAGTCGCTAAAGCGTTGTTCTGCGGTACCGATATCTTGAGTCATATAAACCGAAGTGCCATCGGCGCGGAGCAGCAGCTTGTGATCCAGTCCCTGCGGAGTGAGGTCAGCCCATACTGAACCATCCTCTTTGCGGTAGAATAGTCCCTTCTCCAATCCTTCAAGTACCTTCTTTTTGCCCTCCAGATAGGTGTTGCTTTCGTAGTAAATCTTATCGAAGCTGACGCCCATCATGCGGTACGTTTCGTCAAAACCCGCATAGACCCAATCGTTCATCCGCTGCCACAGACCGCGAACTTCTGGGTCACCAGCTTCCCACTTAACCAGCATCTGTCTGGCCTCTTTCATCAAAGGTGATTCGGCTTCGGCCTTAGCCTTGGCTTCCTCTTCGTTCAGGCCTTCAGCCTGGTACTTAGCCATCAACTCCTTGACTTCAGCCTTGAAGTGCTTGTCAAAGGCAACGTAGTAGTCACCGATAAGGTGGTCGCCCTTTTTACCAGAGCTCTCTGGCGTTTCTCCGTTGCCGTACTTTAGCCATGCCAGCATCGATTTGCAAATATGAATGCCGCGGTCATTGACAATATTGGTTTTTACTACGCGGTTACCGTTGGCTGCAATGATATTAGCCAGTGCATTACCCAGCAGGTTGTTGCGCACGTGGCCTAAATGAAGCGGTTTGTTTGTATTGGGTGATGAGTATTCAATCATCACCAGTGGAGAGCTCTCAGTAGCTTGTGTCATACCATAGTTCGCGTCGCTGCGGATGGCATTGAGCAGTTCTATCCAAGCCGCTGAGGCGATTGTCAGGTTCAGGAATCCTTTGATGACGTTATAGTCCGCCACCATGTCGGTATTCTGCTTCAAGTAGCCGCCAATTTCCTGTGCCGTTTGTTCGGGACCCTTACGCGACATGCGTAAGAAGGGGAAAACGACCAGTGTGAGGTGACCTTTAAATTCTTTTTTCGTTTTTTGCAGTTGCACCTGTGCGGTAGGGACCTCCTGCCCATAAAGCGCCAGTAGCGCCCCCTGCACTGCGGTAATCAGTTTCTGTTCAATATTCATGATTTAAGTCTGTATAGTTTTTATTTATTCGGTAAGAAGAGTTTATGATTGCCAGATGTGATGCAAAGTGCATCAGGCTCATTCTCCAGAAATGATTCAATGTGACGTAGGCGTTTTTCAGCCAAAATCTCATTGACGGCAATCAGGATACCCGTTTCTTCTACATCGCCAAAGCCGTAGTTAATGGCCGTGCCAAACATACGCATCGTGGGGCTCAGACTCATGTAAGCATTGACCAGCGGTGGAATGTTGTAGCCCAGTTTGCGAATCTCACCGTTCAGTATGCGGTAGTCCTCCTTGAAACTCTCTTTGCAGAAGAGGGCTTTCAGAAATTCCTCGTCAGTATCAAGCAGCAGAGGCTCCTCGGGGTGAATCAGGTCATCATGGTCAGCAAAATGCTTACGCATAAAGTAGAGAATCATATCGCGGCCCAAACGATTGTACGATGGGTACATCGTCACCTTGCCGAAGAAGTACTTCACGTTAGGCATGATGACTGTTAGAGCCCCCAGACCGTCCCACAAGTTATCCAGGGCAAAGAGTCCCTTGCTCCCGGCGCGTGTAGATTGGTACTCCAAGGTAACAAACGAACGTCCTAGTTCGATAGTGGTAGGAAGGAACTCCTTGATGAAGCGGTCTGAGAAATGGAACATGTGGCTGGTAGCCAGAATCGGTGCGCCATGCTCGTCGAAACGTACGTCTGTTCCAAGGATATAGCGGTATCCGCCGAGAATCTCTTCTGCTTCAGGATTCCAAACGATGAGCTGTTTGTAGGGATTCTCCATCGTATCAAACTCGTCGATATCAACGCTCTTTCCTGTGCCGCCCCCAGCTGCCCGGAAGGCGATTTCGCGTAAGCGACCAATCTCCTGCATCGTGTTTGGAGAGTCTTGAGCTGTAATGATGTAGATTTGATTATTGCTCTTGTTGGTCATGCGCAGACGTTTCTCTTCGGTCAGTTCTGCTTTGATCAACGCCTTATCTATCGGACTGATAATCTCTTCTTCCATATATCTTGTATTGTTGTTTCCAGTTTTTGTACTTATATTATTTTCCAGTTTTTGTACTTATATTATAAGGTATAGACCACTTCTTTGACGTATTGGGCCCATTCGGTGGCTGTGCGGCTCTTGTCGAAGGTTTGCCAAGGGATAGGCTTTCCGATCGTGACGCGGAAGGTCTTATGTCGGTTCTTCAGCATCTCGTCGGCCAGATAGAGCATGGCAATATTGAATTTGATGCCAAGCGCCTTACACAGGTTGGCCAGATTGTAGAAGAAGTCCGAGTTGCGCCCTTCGAAGTGAATGGGTACCACGTCACGCTGATACTGCACGCTTTTAGCTATGAAGGTCTTTTTCCACTCCAAATCACGAATCACACCCTTCTGCCGACGCGAGCAGAGGCCCGCAGGGAACATGATGATGTGATTGTCTGACGAAAAGCCCGCTTCCACCTGACGGGGAAAATCCTTGGCTTGTCGTCCCGTTTTGTTGATAGGGATACATAGTGGAGCCAGTCCCTGAAGATTCATCAGTAGGTCATTGACAAGATACTTCACGTGGCCATCGTAGTGCTTGCCTAAGATGTAGCCCAGCGAAATGCCGTCCTGGCCACCCAGCGGATGGTTGGATACGAAGGTACAGAGCCGGCCGTCATTGGGCAGGTTTTCCTCACCGTGGATATCCAGATGTGCATCGAGGAACTCCATGCAAGCCTCCAGGAAGGGAACACCCTGTTTGCCGTGACTCTCACGCAAGAATACATTCAGTTCATCCTGATGAACGATGCGCTTGAGGTAATTCACTGCAAAACGAGGAATAAACTTCGCCTTAGAGGGAGCCTTCTCTCGCAAAATCCGGTCAATGTCTATTAAGAATAACGAATCGTCTGCCATGTTAATTACTACACTATCTTACTTACAAAGCGCAAAAATAGCGTATCTTTTTAATTTATTGCCACTTTTTTCGAGAAAATTGCACCTAAAAATTATCAAAAGGGGGGGGATAAACGTCATTTGACATTTTTTGGGTCAAATCATGATGAAAATAGGGCGGTCAATCTCCTTTTTTTATTGTAATCTTGCACCACACTTTTAAAGCAAAACAGTTATGATGACCACAGAAATGAGACCCTTCATCCATGAATTATTAGGTATTCAAGATGATTTGCGGCGCTTTGCGTTGCGATTGACAGCGAATTCAGACGAGGCCGCTGATTTGACCCAGGAGACTACTCTTCGCGCCCTGACAAACGAAGATCGCTATGAGCCACAAACCAACTTCAAAGGCTGGCTTTTTACCATTATGCGTAACATCTTTATCAATGACTACCGCCGCGAGGTCAGAGAGCAGACCTTTGCCGATACGACCGATGGCCTTTACTACCTCAGCCGTCCTAAGGATCTGGCGGTCGATACAACCGAGGTGGGCATTGACCATAAAGAGATTCATCGCATCATGAATCTTTTGCCCGGTACCTTTCGTATCCCCTTCATGATGCATGTCAAGGGGTATAAGTACCGAGAGATTGCTGAACGGCTTGGTGTCCCTTTAGGCACGGTGAAAAGCCGCATTTTTACCAGTCGCCAATGGTTGCAGAGGGAATTGATGGATTTTCGTTAAATATATAAAATGATGCCGTTATTTGTGCAAAAAGCACTATTTTCGCCCAATAATTCTGTTTTTTGCATCATGAACGTAGAAATCATTAATAAATCAAAGCATCCACTGCCCCAGTATGCCACCTCTCTATCAGCTGGATTAGACCTTCGTGCCAATCTTGATACACCCATCACCCTGGCTCCGCTTCAGCGTTGCCTGGTGCCTACGGGCCTCTTTATGGCTCTGCCCGCAGGTTACGAAGCCCAAGTACGTCCACGCAGTGGCTTGGCCTTGAAGTATGGGGTTACGGTGCTCAACAGCCCTGGAACGATTGATGCCGACTATCGTGGAGAGATTGGCGTTATCTTGGTCAATATCTCCAGCGAGCCATTCGTCATTCAAGATGGTGAACGCATCGCCCAATTGGTTGTAGCCCGTCATGAGCAGGTCTGCTGGCAGCCTGTTGAGACACTGGATGAGACGGTTCGCGGCGAGGGCGGATTTGGACATACGGGAAAGAGCTAACAGGTGAGAAAGTAACATCGTAACGCTTATTGAATCCGTATGAATCGTTGGATAGTTTGGATTGTTAGTTTGGTTGTACTCTGCGTACTTCAGTCGTGTGGCTCCTCACGCTCGCTCCGGCATCGCGAACCGGTTGTACTTTCCCCAGAAGAGCAGAACCGGTACGACTACTACCTGCTTGAGGCTGTGCGTCATCAGCAGATGGAGCGCTATGACGTGGCGTTTGAGCTGCTTCACCACTGCCTCTCCATTAACCCCTATGCCGCTTCGGCCCATGCCCAGTTAGTTCCATGCTACATCTTCCTCAAGGATCGCCAGCAGGCAATCAGACAAATGGAACTGGCTGTGGCCGCTGCGCCCGATAACTATTGGTATGCGCAAGGGCTGGGTGGCCTATACATGGAAGAGAAAGAGGTGGATAAGGCTCGGAAACAGTATGAATCGGTGGCTGATCGTTTCACTGACCGTCTAGACCCGCTCTATGCCTTGCTGGAGATTTACAACCGCGATGAGGCCTATGATAAGGTTATCGCCACGCTTAACCGCATGGAGGGCTTTTTGGGTAAGACGGAGCAGATTAGTACAGAGAAATACCGTATCTACCTGCAGATGAAAGATTATGCTGCGGCTCAACGTGAGATTGAGACTCTGGTTCAAGAGTATCCCGCCGAAACCCGTTACCGTGTGATGCTGGGCGACTTTTATATCCAGCAGAAACGGATGGACGAGGGATATAAACTCTATCGCGCCATTCTTGACGAAGAGCCTGATAACGCCTTGGCTCGTTATGCCTTGGCCAACTACTATGAGGAGATTGATGACAAGGCCAATTACGACCAGCAGATTGACTCTCTCCTTTTCAATCGTAAGGTAGATCCGCAAATCAAGTTAGGGGTGATGCGCTCCATCATTGTAGAGTCGGAGCAAGAGGGGCGCGACTCCACCCGTGTCTATACGCTTTTCGACCGTATCATGGCCGATGACCCTGACGAGGCCTCACTCCCTATGCTTTACGCCCAGTTCCTCCTCTCTAAGCAGCGTGTGGATCAGGCCCTGCCGGTGTTGCGTAAGGTGATTGATATTGACCCCAAGCATACCGTTTCGCGCCTGATGCTTCTCTCTGAGGCGGCTAAACGTGAGGAGTATGCTGAGATTATCACCCTCTGCGAGGCGGGTGTGGAGAACAACCCAGAGATGCTTGAGTTCTATTTCTATTTGGCCATAGCCTATAACCACGATGAGCGTTACGACGAGGCAAGGGCTATATGTGAGCGGGCCTTAGAGCATGTCAATGCCGAAAGCTCCAAGCAGATGGTGAGCGATTTCTATGCCATCATCGGCGACGTGGCTCACCAAAAGGGAGAGAACAACGATGCTTATGCAGCCTATGAGCGGGCTTTAGAGTACTACCCCGATAATGTAGGGGTACTCAATAATTACGCCTACTACCTCTCTTTGGAGCGTCGCGATTTGGACAAAGCCGAGGAGATGAGCTATCGCACCGTCAAGGCTGAACCTAATAATGCCACTTATCTTGATACCTACGCTTGGATACTCTTCGAGAAGGGCAACTACGCCCAGGCTCGCATCTACATTGATGAGGTGCTGAAGTGGGCCAAGCCGGATGAACTGAGTGCCGACGTGTTGGAGCATTGTGGCGACATCCATGCCTTGACCGAGGATATAGAGGGGGCGGTAGGTTACTGGAAACAGGCGATGGAGAAGGGGAGCGAGTCTAAGCTGCTGAAGCGAAAAATCAGCGAGCGACGCTGGATTAAGCCCTAAAGAGGTAGGTAAGCATCTCCCCTCCCGATGAATGGAGACTAACTAATGGACTAAAAGAATGAACGATTATGAATAGAAACAGAAGATATACCGCCACTGGCTTCTGGAGCCTGTGGCTCCTGCTGCTGGTTTGCTTGGTCAGCCTTTCGGGCTGCCGCTCTTCGCGCTCGGCATCCAAAGGCATTGACGACCAATCCGAATACCTCTCCTCGAAGGTAGAACTCACCATGCCCGTTAAGGATGCCGTCTTTAGCGTGGATGGTACGCTGAAGCTCCATCGGGGCGAGCGCATCCAACTGTCGTTTTTGATGCCCATCCTGCGTAGCGAGGTGGCCCGTATGGAGGTGACGCCCGACGAGGTTTTGTTGGTCGATCGCATGGGCAAGCGCTATGTACGTGCCTCGCGCGAGGAGCTCAAAGTTCATCTACCTCGCAAATACACCTACGATCGGTTGGAGAAACTCCTTTTCCAAGCCGCCAAACCGAATGGCAAACGCTCCTTGAAAGGCTCTGATTTGGGACTGATGAAGTTAGAGAAGGCCCAGATTACCCTTCTTGATTTCGCCACCTCACCCCTGAAGATGCAGCCCACCACACTTAGCAGCCGCTACCGCCAGGTGCCGCTCGAGGAGTTGGTGGGGATGTTACTTAACTTAGCAGAATAAACGAATGATGATGATGAAGCGCTTCCTATGCATACTGCTTGCCCTCGGCTGTGGCCTGATGGCCTCGGCGCAGTCCAACAAACTGATTAAGGAGTTGGAGGGGCGGCGTGGCGAGTTGCAGAAACAGATTCAAGAGTCGGAGTCGTTGCTGCAATCCACCAAGAAGGATGTCAAGGGCCAGCTGAACAGCTTGGCTGCCTTGACCAGTCAGATAGAGGAACGCAAGCGCTACATCCAGACCATCAATGGCGACGTGGAGCGTATCGATGCGGAACTCACCTCGTTAGAGAAGCAGCTCCGTCGGCTCGAGGGCGAGCTGCGCGACAAGAAGCAGAAATACGAGGCCTCTGTACAATACCTTTATAAGAATCGCTCCATCCAGGAGAAGTTGATGTTTATCTTCTCTGCTGAGAACCTGGCCCAGACCTACCGCCGTATGCGTTACGTGCAAGAGTATGCTACTTACCAACGTTTGCAGGGCGAAGACATCATGGCCAAGCAGGAGCAGGTTAGGAAGAAGAAGAGCGAACTGCAACAGGTGCGCAAAGCCAAAGAGAACCTATTGGCTGAGCGAGAGGCCGAACGTGCCAAACTGGAAAAACAAGAGGCGGAGAAGAAGAAGTTAGTGGATGGTTTGAAGAGGAAGCAGAAGGGCATTCAGAACGAACTGGCCAAGAAGCGTCGCGAGGCAAACCAGCTCAACGCCCGTATTGATAAGTTGATTGCTGAAGAGATAGAGCGTGCTCGCCGTCAAGCGGCCGAGGAGGCCCGTCGTGAGGCTGCCGCTCGCAAGAAGGCGGAGGCGGCCAAGAAGGGTAACGCTACCGCTGGAGGTAATAAGTCAGCCTCTACATCGCCCACCACCAAGATAGAGCGCTACAACATGACCAAGGCGGACCAGAAGTTGTCGAGCGATTTCGTTACCAACAAAGGCCGCCTGCCCATGCCCGTCACCGGTCCCTACCTCATCACCAGCCACTACGGCCAGTACAATGTGGAGGGATTGCGTAATGTCAAACTCGATAACAAGGGCATCAATATTCAGGCCAAGCCCGGCAGTCAGGCACGCGCCATCTTCAACGGTAAGGTGACCGCCGTCTTCAAGTACAATGGCCTATTCAACATCTTGGTGCGTCATGGCAATTACATCTCTGTCTATTGTAACCTCTCCTCTGCCGAGGTCAAACAGGGCCAAGAGGTGACCACTAAGCAGGTGCTTGGCACCATCTTTAGCGACAAGGCCGACGGCAACCGTACCACGCTCCATTTCCAACTGAGAAAGGAGAAGGAGAAGCTGAATCCGGAACCATGGCTTAACAGATAAACTCTCTCGGCCTCCCCCCTCTCCTTTAAAAGGGATTGGGGGTGTTCAACAGCTCCAGATAGAGCTTGATGGCCTCTTCTATCTCATGAACGAAGATGAACTCGTTGGCGGTGTGCGAACGGCTGCTCTTTCCGGGACCCATCTTCATGGAGGGGAAACGCATCAAGGCCTGATCGCTGAGGGTGGGGGAGCCAAAGGGCTGCCTGCCCATGGCTATGGCACGCTGTACCAGGGGGTGCTCCATCGACACACGTGAGGAGCTGAGGCGGAACGAACGGGCTACGGGTTCACTCTCTATCTGTTGTTTGATAAGCTCAAACAGCTCCTCGTTGCTGTAGAGCTCGTTGCTGCGGATATCTACCGTAAAGGTACACTTGTCGGGCACCACGTTGTGTTGCGTGCCGGCTTGAATCACCGTTACACTCATTTTGACTGGTCCCAGAAGCGGAGAGACTTTGGGGAACTGGTAGTCGCGAAACCAGGCGATATCTTTCAGCGCCTTGTAGATGGCGTTCTCACCCTCGTTGCGGGCCGCATGGCCCGAGCGGCCTGTAGCGGTCACATCGAGCACCATGAGCCCCTTTTCCGCTACTGCCGGCTGCATTTCGGTGGGTTCGCCCACAATGGCAAAGTCAATCGGAGGCAACTGGGGCAATACGCTCTCAATCCCATTCTTACCCGACACCTCCTCCTCGCACGAGGCCAAGAAAATCAGGTTATAAGGCAACGTTCTGCCGCTCAAGGCGAAGAACACGTGTAGCAGACTCACTACGCTGGCCCCTGCGTCGTTACTCCCCAGGCCGTAGAGCTTGCCGTTGGCCTCCAGCTGCGGTTTGAAGGGCTGCTTCATCCAGCCCGATACCGGCTTGACCGTATCGATGTGCGAGTTGAGCAGTAGCGTAGGCTTGACCGGGTCAAAACCCGGGCTGAGGCACCAGACGTTATGGCCCAATCGGCCTGTGGAGAAACCTTGCTCTTCGATGTAGTGTTGCAGCGCATCAGCCGCCTGGCCCTCGTCGCGACTGATGGAGGGGATGGCAATCAACTGGCTCAGCAGCGCCACCGCTTGAGCCGTGAGTTGGGGAATAGAATCGTTCATTTTCTTGCAGTTTACGTTTTGTGGGGGACAAAGATAGGCCAAAATAGGCGAATTTACGGCAAAATTATGCACTTTTTGCCTAAAAATCAAGATGGTTTCATTTGAAACCATTACCTTTGCACCGTAGAATTTAAACACAACCCTATGACAAGTCACTATTTGTCTCTCCTGATTCCGCGTCAGGCAGAGAAATACGGCGACCGCGTGGCTCTGAGATACAGAGATTATGAGACGGCCCAATGGCTGCCCATCACCTGGCGCGAGTTTGCCCATCAGGTGAAACTGACCGCCAATGCCTTGGCCGCAGTCGGTGTGGGGATCCAAGAGAATATTGGTATCTTCTCACAGAACAAGCCCGAATGTCTCTTCGTAGATTTTGCCGCATTCGCCAATCGGGCCGTCACCATTCCGCTCTATGCCACCAGTTCGCCGGCTCAGGCCCAGTATATTATTAACGACGCCTCCATCCGCTACCTTTTTGTGGGCGAGCAGTACCAGTACGATGCCGCGTTCAGTATCATTGGCCTCTGCCACTCCATCAAGCAGTTGGTTCTTTTCGACCGCACCATCCAGCGCGATGCCCGCGATACCACGTCGGTCTATTTCGACGATTTCATCCGTCAGGGCGAAGGCTTCCCCTACCAGGCGCAGATTGACGAGCGCACCAACCAGGCTGACCCAGACGACCTGGCCAACATCCTCTACACCTCAGGTACCACGGGCGAGCCGAAAGGCGTCACCTTGCGCCACGAGGCCTGGGAGGTGCAGATTGAGCAACACCTCCGTTGCCTCACCACCTTAACAGACCGCGACGTATCGCTCTGCTTCCTCCCCTTAACCCATGTGTTTGAGCGAGGCTGGACCTACGTCTGCCTCTCCAAGGGGGCTGAGGTTTGCATCAACCTCCGTCCGC
This sequence comes from uncultured Mediterranea sp., assembly GCA_945836915.1. Classification (GTDB taxonomy): domain Bacteria; phylum Bacteroidota; class Bacteroidia; order Bacteroidales; family Bacteroidaceae; genus Bacteroides. The sequence continues at coordinate 164 of CAMAMO010000061.1, read as the reverse complement.
AGGACATTCAGACCACCATCAAGGAGGTGCGTCCCACGGTGATGTGCAGCGTGCCCCGTTTTTGGGAGAAGGTCTATGCCGGTGTGCAGGAGAAGATTGCCCATGAAAGTGGGGTAGTGAAGGCAATGATGCTCGACGCCCTGAAGGTGGGCCGTGAGCATAAC
>CAMAMO010000060.1 GCA_945836915.1 uncultured Mediterranea sp. | reverse complement strand
GAAGTTGCATAAAGCCCATCCCGATATGGAGCAACATGTCACCCTGCTAACCTTCGATAGTAACCATTGCCGTTTTATCTATGACAATGTATTAGCTACCAAGACACGCAAACTCTCACCGAAAGAGTACAATCCTTGCGGAGGCACCCCACTCTACGATGCTATTGGTACTGGCATAGCCAAACTCAATGCTCAAACTACGTCCGAGGACAACGTCTTAGTCACCATCATTACCGATGGTGAAGAGAACTGCTCACAAGAGTACAACCTGCAGATGATTCAGACATTAATCGCGAAACTGAAGGCGCAAAACTGGACCTTCTCACTCATTGGGACTGATGCGCTTGATGTAGAGGGCATGGCTGGCCAGTTGCATATTGATAACCATCTCAGTTTCTGTCAAGATGAAGACGGTACACGTGAAATGTTCCGTCGTGAACGACGTGCACGAGGTCGCTTCAATGAAGCACTATGTAGTATGGCAGCACCGATGGCTATGACCGACTACTTTAAAGATGACGAAAAGTAGTCATTGAAGATTGAGAGAAAATAAGCCCTGTCTCCCGACAGGGCTTATTACAACACAAACACAAAATAAAACACGACAAAACTACTATGCGTCAGCCCGCGAATCGGGGAAATTGATTATGGACTCAATAGCTATATTCACATACAGCTAAGGCATAGCGAACTGACTTTTATAATATAACATTTATGTCTATAAAAATGTTTTTTTCTTAGATTAAAAAGATGTTAATCGTAGCTCTTGCTTATTGAATGCCACGTTCACGTAGCTTCAACTGCCAGTTCCATGCAGAACGCAATGTGTCTTCGATGCTCGTTTCAGCCTTCCATCCCAGTACCTTGTTAGCACGATCTGGATTAGCCCAAACCTTTTCAATATCACCAGCACGGCGACCTACGATTTGGTAGTTAAGCTTAACGCCCGTTGAAGCCTCAAAAGCGTGAATCAACTCCAAGACAGAGAGACCACGACCTGTACCGATATTGAAGACCTCAACCTGCTCCTCCTGCTTTTTCTCAAGGATACGGTTGATAGCAACCACATGTGCCTTGGCCAAATCAACTACGTTGATAAAGTCGCGGATGCAAGATCCGTCGGGCGTATTGTAATCATCACCAAATACACTCAACTTTTCGCGAATACCAATGGCAGTCTGAGTCAAATAAGGAATCAGATTTTGAGGAACGCCGTTGGGTAGTTCACCCAGCAATGCCGTGGGGTGTGCACCAATGGGGTTAAAGTAACGCAATAGAATAGCATTGATAGGTGCGCCAGAGGCTACCGTATCACGTACAATCTCCTCATTAATCTGCTTCGTATTACCATAAGGCGATTCAGCCTTCTTAATCGGAGCTTGCTCTGTTACTGGCAACTCATCAGGCTGACCATAGACGGTGCATGAAGAGGAGAAGACAATACCTTCAACGCCATATTGAGGCATCAATTCCAGCAAATTGATCAGAGATACAAGGTTGTTGCGATAATAAAGCAACGGCTTTTGAACGGACTCACCAACCGCTTTGCTTGCAGCAAAATGGATGATAGCCTTAATGCCCTTGTGGGCTTCGAAGGCGGCTTTAAGGCCGTCGAAATCCAAGCAATCCAACTTAATGAATGTTGGACGAATGCCCGTGATTTTCTCTATATTATCTACAACGTCAGCGTTTGAGTTTGAGAGGTTATCGATAATAATCACCTCATAACCAGCTTGCTGAAGTTCTACAACCGTATGTGAACCGATATAACCGGTACCACCTGTAACTAAGATTTTTTCTTTCATGATAGGTTTCTAAATGTTAGGTTCTGCAAATATAGATACAATTTTGATTCTATACAAGAAAAACCAATAAAAAACCATTAAATTTTAACCACGCCCGAGAAACCCATGAAGGCCATAGCCAGCAGACCGGCCGTAATCAGGGTAATCGGTGTTCCCTGCATACCTTTCGGAACCTTGACTAAACTGAGTTGTTCGCGCATGCCGGCAAACACGGTCAATGCCAAACCGAAGCCGATGGCGGTTGAGAAGGCATAAACCACGCCTGTCAGCAGGTCATAGTCTTTTTGAATCACAAGGATAGCCACACCCAATACACAGCAGTTGGTAGTAATCAGAGGAAGGAAAACGCCCAGCGCCTGATAAAGCGCGGGAGAGACCTTCTTCAGGATAATTTCAACCATCTGTACCAAGGCGGCAATCACCAAGATGAAGGTGATGGTCTGCAAGTATTGCAGGTCAAACACATTCAATACATAATGCTGAATCAGGAAGGTCACAATCGTTGCCAGCGTCAATACGAAAGCCACGGCTGCCGACATGCCCAATGCTGTATCCACCTTCTTTGACACACCCAAGAAGGGGCAAATGCCAAGGAACTGCGCCAACACCACGTTGTTGACGAAGATTGCATAGATAAATATAAGTAGATATTCCATAATGTTCTACGTTTTAATAGTTCAAATTCGTTAGGCTTTCTTCAACTTGTTAACCAGTGCAATCAGGTATCCCAGAGCGATGAATGCACCTGGAGCCAACACGAAGAGCAACATACCGTATTCCTCGCCAAAGAGCGTAAGGCCAAAGATCTTACCTGTACCCAACAACTCACGCATAGCGCCAAGCAGCGTCAATCCCAGTGTAAAGCCTAAGCCCATACCGATACCATCAAACATGGAGGCGATTGGATTGTTTTTCGCAGCAAAGGCCTCGGCGCGGCCCAGTACGATACAGTTTACCACAATCAACGGAATAAACAGACCCAGCGTAGCATACAGATCGGGCACAAATGCCTGCATCACCATTTGCAGCAGGGTTACAAACGATGCGATAACCACAATGTACGAGGGGATACGCACCATATCAGGGATAAGGTTCTTGATGGCAGAAATCACGATGTTTGAACAGATTAAGACAAACATAGTAGCCAACCCCATGCTCATACCATTGATAGCTGAAGAGGTTGTACCCAGCGTAGGACACATACCCAACAGGAGTACAAACGTAGGATTCTCTTTGATGATACCATTCATCAATACTTTCAAGTTATTCATATCTTCTACTCCTATTTATTATTCGTTACTACTTGCATTTTCTTCAGCCTTCTCCTCTGCAGGTACAACAGCTGTTGCACCCGTAGCTTCGTCAGCCGTGTTTTGACCGGCATAAGCTGCATAAGCCAAGTTTACAGCCTTCAAGAAAGCACGAGACGTAATGGTAGATGCCGTAATAGCATTCACCTGACCACCATCTTTTGATACATTCAAAGGCGCATTACCTGGGTTCATGCCCGTAATGTCACCGGCATGGCCCTTTTTGAACCATTCAGTTGATTTTGAACCCAATCCCGGAGTCTCGGCGTGTTGCAGAATAGAGTAATCCAAAATATTACCTTGTGCATCAAAACCAACCAAGACCTTCAAATCACCGCCAAAGCCCAGTGCAGAGGCTTCTACAGCTGCACCAATAAACTGTCCCTCTTTAGAAGCAGGATAAATGGCATAGCTTACTCCTTCAACCTCTTGAAGGCGCTTTTCAGCGATAGGGTCATTGTCAAAACCGGGAACTACAGCCTTAACAGCCTCACTCAGTGCTTTGGCATTCGCTTCGGCAATAGGACCTTTGGTAAGTTCATTCACATAAGCCAGTAACGCTACGGAGATAGCGGTTACCCCCGTCAGTACCAGCAACATATTCTTTAAGGATGATTCTAACTTTTTCATTTCTTCTTTGCTACCTCCCCAAAGCGTTTTGGTTTAATATACGTATTGATTAACGGCGTGAAGGCGTTCATAATCAGGATAGCAAATGACATACCTTCAGGATAAGCGCCAAACAGACGGATAACCACGGTAAGCAAACCGATACATACACCATAAACCAGCATACCTCTGTGATTCATGGGTGAAGTAACGTAGTCGGTTGCCATGAAGATGGCACCTAGCAGCAAACCTCCAGAGAGCAGTTGCGTCAAGGGGTTAACATACAGTTCGCTATTGGCAAGCCACATGATACCTGAGAACACGAAGACCGTGCCCAAGATAGAGACGGGGATGTGCCACGTGATAATCTTCTTCCAAAGCATGAAAGCTAAACCTAACAACAGGGCTAAGGCACTCACCTCACCCAAGCAACCTGCATTCTGGCCGATAAAGAGTTGGAATGCTGTAGGCAGTTGGTCCAAAGCAGCACCAGGGGCATGATTGATAACACCCTTCATGATGCCCAGAGGCGTAGCGCAAGTAGTCACATCAGCTCCGAATGAGGTCAGCTGGCCCACTTCAGGCCAAGTAGTCATCTGTACGGGGAATGAGAGTAACAGGAAGGCACGACCTGCCAAAGCCGGGTTAAACAGGTTGCAACCCAGTCCGCCGAATGAGAGCTTCACAACGCCGATAGCAAACAGCGCACCGATAACCACAATCCACAAGGGCAGATTGGAAGGTACGTTGAAAGCCAGCAAGACACCTGTAATCACAGCCGAACCGTCTGTGATAGGTGTGGTTTCCTGTTTCATGATAAACTTGCAGATAGCCCATTCAAAGAATACACAAGCCGCTACAGAGGTGGCAGTAACCAGCAGTGCACCCAATCCGAAAAACAGAAGCGATACAAGAAATGCAGGCAGCAGGGCTATCAGCACACCATACATATTTTTCTTCACGCTGTCACCCCCGTGTACGTGGGGTGAGAGGGATACGATTAACTTATTCATACAGCTTATTTTTTAGCTTGACGTGCACGAATCATAGCACCTACCTTACCCTTACCCAAACGGATATAGTCGAGCAACGGACGGTTTGAAGGACAGGTGAACTGGCATGAGCCACATTCGATACATGACATAATATCTTCTTTTTCAACTTTCTCAAAGTCACCTAAGGATGACACCGTAGCCAGTAGGAAAGGTTCCAATCCCATCGGACAAGCGCTTACACATTTCGCACAACGGATACAGGGCTGCGGTTCACCGCGGCGGGCCTCTTTGTTATTCATAATCAGAATACCAGAACTACCCTTTGCTGTAGGTACATCCGTATTGATCAAGGCCTTACCCATCATGGGGCCACCGCCAATCACCTTACCGGTATCTTCAGGCAGACCGCCGCAAGCCTCAATCAGTTGCTTCATCGGTGTACCGATACGGGCCAAGAAGTTAGAGGGGCGAGCCAATGACTTACCCGTTACACTGATTACACGCTCAAACAGCGGCTTATTTTTCTGGACAGCTTGATAAACAGCAAAGGCAGTACCTACATTCTGAACAACGGCACCTGTAGAAATAGGCAATGCGCCGGCAGCAACCTGACGGTTAATCACCGCATCAATCAGCTGTTTTTCGCCGCCTTGCGGATACTGTACTTTCAAGGGAACCACTTCAATCCCAGCATAGGCAGATGCCACTTTAGTCATCAGCTGGATGGCGTCGGGCTTGTTATTCTCAATACCGATAAAGGCTTTGTTCACTTTGACCGCTTTCATCAGGATTGTTACACCGACCATGATCTCTTCAGCGTGCTCCAGCATCAGCTGATGGTCAGCAGTCAGATAAGGCTCACACTCCACCGCATTGATTATGACGCATTCAGCCTTGAATGCAGGAGGAGGACAGAGCTTGACCTGAGTAGGGAAACAAGCGCCACCCATACCTACGATACCAGCGTCAGCAATCTTCTTGACAATCTCTTCGGCAGAGAGGTTGCACTCTTTCACCAGCGTTTCAGAGCGGTCGATACTCTCTTCCCATTCATCTCCCTCTACATCGATAAAGATGGCAGGTTTGGCATAGCCGCTTGCATCAACAATGGTATCTATCTTTGCTACTTTTCCGCTGACTGATGAGTGAATGGCAGCCGAAACGAAGCCACCCGGTTCGGCAATCTTCGTACCTACTTTCACCACATCACCCTTAGCCACAATAGGCTTAGCAGGGGCACCGATGTGTTGGCCTAACAGGATGACTGCCTTTTGAGGAATCTCGGCCTTCACAATGGGCTGATGAGCTGAAAGCTTATTCTCTTGTGGATGAACACCACCAATTGAAAATGTCTTCAACATACAGTTTGGTATTTTTTATTCGTTTGAATCAAATCGTTAGTTATGCCTCAGCCTTAGGTGCCTCGGGTGTTGCGGGCGCAGCTTTCGGCGCGGCCTGAGGGGCTGCTGCAGCGGCCTCTTCTGTCTTGGGTTTGCGAGGAGGGAAGTTGAGTGCGATGATGCTACCCTGCGGACAAGCCTCTTCACACTTACGGCACGACTTACACTTGTTGTAATCAATGTAAGCCAAGTTGTTTTCCAGGGTAATAGCCTCAAACGGACAGGTCTTGACGCATTTGCCACATCCGATACATGCCACTGAGCAAGCCTTACGCGCTACGGCACCCTTGTCCTTGTTGACACAGCGTACATACACGCGGCGAGATTTCTTGCCTTTCAGACGAATTTCAATGATACCCTTGGGGCAAGCCTTAGCGCAAGCACCGCAAGCTGTACATTTCTCTTCATCCACCTCAGGAATACCCGTTTCAGGATTCATGTGGATGGCATCAAACTTACATGCAGCTACACAGTCGCCACAGCCCAGACAGCCGTAGCTACAACCTGTTTCACCACCGTAGAGGGCGGCTGCAATGGCGCAACTTTTCGCACCATCATACTCATTGATGCGCGGACGGTTGGCACACGTACCGTTACATCTTACTACAGCCACCTTCGGTTCACTTGCTTCTGCAGCCAAACCTAAGATGTCTGCCACCTTAGCCATGACGGCTTGTCCACCTACAGGACATAGTTTTCCTTCGAGCGAACCGGCCTTTACGCATGCGTCAGCAAATCCGCTACATCCGGGATAGCCACATCCACCGCAGTTTGCCTGTGGTAGCACAGCGGCAACCTGAGCAATGCGGGGATCTTCATACACAGCGAATTTCTTAGATGCCCAATACAAGATGACAGCGGCCACCAAAGCAATCGCACCCAACGAAATTACTGCAATCAGAATTACATTCATAAAATAGTTAGTTTTGATTATTATTTTTTGATGATTGTTTCAAATGAATGATGATATTAATCTAAAGTCTCAATATAGAAGGCGAATTTATGACTCATTTTGGATCTGAATAACCATAAAGTAAGGTAATAGAACGCCAAAACAGGCAAGGCTATCAATACAGAACTCAAATCATCCTGGGTATATCCGTGGGCCATAAAGAGTGTGGTGACGAGGAGTACCAACGGGATGACGAAAGCCAGAAAGACAGCCCACCACCCCATAGACAATTGGCCCACCACCCAAACTTGGTCGCCTGGTTGGTAGGCCTTAGCCTGAGAAGTATAGATATCAATCAACTTCTCTTTTGTATCCGAAGAGGTACAATGCCCCTTGATGCTACAGGTCGCACAAGCCGAAACCTGTACGATACGCACCTGTATATGAGGACCATTGACCCGTTCTACCACGCCTTGATGTCTTATAGAGTTTGCCATTTTGCAAAGTGAGCATTACAATTCGCGGCAAATTTACGCAAAAATTACTAATTAGACATCCTATTTAAGGCTTTTTTTGTGTGCGTTCACGCTCTTTTTTTCACTTTTTGACAATTACCACTTATAATTGATACCAAAGCTGAGCAATTCCTTCAATTGGAAGTGGCTGCTACCGGTTGTAGGCGCAGCGCTATCATCAAAGCGGGCGTGTACATAAAGCTTGGTAGAGAAGTAGCGGTTGATGGTAAAGTTCACCGTATTTTCCCACTCAATACGTACCCATTCGTAGCTGGTTTGGAAGTCCATACGCGAGTCGAGAACGATATTGTGAGCAATTTGCCAGTTTAAAGTGGGGCGGATATTGGAACCGAAGTTGTGCTTTACACATTTGCCCTCTTCCAAGCCAAACGAGGTTTCATCCACCTCCTTAGCGCCTACATAGCGAAGCATGTAGGTTAACGGAGCGAGGAAAAGAGAGAAATTATACTTCTTCTTCTTCAACTTCAAGTCCATACCGGCACTGGTTGTCCAGTCAGCCGGAGCGAAGAAGGCAGAGGTCATCGTTTCGCTATTGGCTTTATAACCGTTGCAGAACTGCGTCTTGAACTCGGTCGAGATGGTATAGTACCAGTTCTTGGCGGCTTGTACACCCAGCTTGCTATAGAGTCTCAATTGGTCGGTGTTGACCAGATAGTCGTGGTACTTGTCACTGGGTGCCGAGCTAAATCCCAATCTGGCATCGATAAGATTCTCCCATTGTACCTTCTCCTTATCATTATAATTGGCAAAGAGTTGCACGGTGGCCAACACCGCGTTGGTACTTTCACCACCTTTGTACCAGTTATCCGAGATATAGTTCTGGGTAATCTGCAACGAGCTGTTTCCGCCCAGATACCACCAGTTGGGCTTATGGATGATGATATTCTCTTCCCGATCCATACCTCTCATGGCCCCTTTCTTGATCATTTTTGAGACGGCAGCGCGTGCCTCGTCCTCTTTTTTCAGGTTCTTATTCACCAGTCGGGCGTTTCTAACCGCTTCATCGGTATAACGAATGCGCTCTGGCAGGTTTACATAAGCCTGAAGCAACGCTTTATCTACTTGTCGGTTGATGCGCTCTTTCTTCTGGAACGGCGACAGGTCGAAAGCCATTAACTGCTCAGCCACCTTGCTCTCTGCTGCTTTGGGGTGATAATCAGGAATAGTCAACTCTGAAGCCTGTTCAATGGGTGAGCTGTAATAGGTAAAGGGCACAAACAACCGGTAATAATCGGGATCGGGATAGATGAAACGAGCTGGAGTAGTGGGGTCGTTAAGGTAATCCAGTACACCGATATACTTTTCATAGAGGATTGATACCGTATCCACACGCTCTATTCTGTCTGAATCAGGGAGAAGAGCCAGCGAATCACTGCTTATATCTGCTCTCAAAACCAGCTTTTCCAGAAAATACTCTTTCATCAAATCACGATGTAGAGCCACTGAATCAAAACTCATAGATAGTGTATCCAAACTCATCGCAATCGTATCTTGATTGACAGCAATCGTATCCTGAACTTGAGCAAATGCTCCAGTAGAAAAGAACATGGCCATCACGCCATAAAACAATCTATTTTTCTTCATAACCACTCATAAAAAAGAAATTCTGTGCAAATTTAGGCTAAAATGTTTAGAAAACATAGAAAAGTGGCAGAAAGGTGCGAAAGAAAGTGCAGATGTTTTCTTTTTTTTTATAATTTTGCGGTTTTTAAGAAGGAAACCATAACCCAATATGAATAGTGTAATATAAAAAATCAATTATTGTGGCAGATACAAAGTACATTTTCGTAACCGGTGGTGTAGCATCATCGCTAGGCAAAGGCATTATTTCATCCTCTATCGGCAAGTTGCTTCAAGCTAGAGGATACAGCGTGACTATTCAGAAGTATGACCCGTATATCAACATCGATCCGGGTACGTTGAATCCCTATGAACATGGGGAGTGTTATGTAACCGTTGACGGACATGAGGCAGATTTGGACCTTGGCCATTATGAACGTTTCCTCGGTATCCAGATGACGAAGGCTAATAACATTACGACAGGCCGTATTTACAAGAGCGTTATTGATAAGGAGCGCCGAGGCGACTACTTAGGAAAGACAATTCAGATTATTCCGCATATCACAGACGAAATCAAGCGAAATATCAAGCTGCTGGGCAACAAATATAAATTCGACTTTGTTATCACGGAGATTGGTGGTACGGTGGGCGATATTGAATCGCTGCCCTATTTGGAGAGCATCCGTCAGCTGAAGTGGGAGTTGGGCCGTAACGCCTTGTGTGTACACCTTACCTACGTTCCCTACCTGGCAGCAGCCGGTGAGCTGAAGACCAAACCTACTCAGCACTCCGTGAAAGAGCTGCAAAGCGTCGGCATCCAGCCCGATGTGCTGGTCTTACGCACCGAACATGAACTTTCAGCCAATCTTCGCCGTAAGGTGGCTCAGTTCTGTAATGTGGACGAAGCGGCCGTGGTTCAAAGCATCGATGCGCCTACCATTTACGAGGTTCCCATCCTGATGCAGGAACAAAAGTTAGACGAAACCATCCTGCGTAAGATGGATATGCCCATAGGTGATACCACCGGTCTTGGACCTTGGCGTGCCTTCCTCGATCGCAGACATCGTGCGGAGAAGACTGAACCCATTCATATTGCCTTGGTGGGTAAGTACGATTTGCAAGATGCCTACAAATCAATCCGAGAAGCCCTTTCGCAAGCCGGTACCTATAACGACCGTAAGGTGAAGGTCGTTTTTGTCAATAGCGAAAAGTTGACGGATGAAAATGTGGCTGAGCAACTTCAGGGGATGTCCGGTGTGTTGATAGGCCCCGGTTTCGGCGAACGTGGTATTCCTGGAAAGTTCGTTGCTATCAAGTATGCGCGCACGCATGACCTCCCCACGTTTGGTATCTGTCTGGGTATGCAATGCATCGCCATCGAGTTTGCCCGAAATGTCTTAGGCTATGCAGATGCCAACAGTCGTGAGATGGATGAAAAGACCCCCCACAATGTGATAGACATCATGGAGGAGCAGAAGGCCATTACCGATATGGGAGGCACCATGCGTCTCGGAGCCTATGAGTGTGTATTGAAAGAGGGCAGCAAGGCCTATGAGGCTTATGGCACATCACCCATCTCTGAGCGCCACCGCCATCGTTACGAGTTTAACAACGCCTACAAAGAGCAATACGAGGCTGCTGGTATGATGTGTACCGGTGTCAATCCGGAAAGTAACTTGGTTGAGATTGTGGAGATACCCTCGTTAAAGTGGTATGTGGGAACCCAGTTCCACCCAGAATACAGTAGCACGGTGCTGCACCCCCACCCTCTCTTCTTGTCATTCGTCAAGGCTTGTATTGATAACGAGCAGACAGTAACCGAGACTAAATAACCCTATACATTATTATATATAAAGCATAATCAACCAATAAAAACGAAAACATCTATTTAGAAAAAAAGAAGTATGGACAAAAACACCATTACCGGACTTGTATTGATT
>CAMAMO010000059.1 GCA_945836915.1 uncultured Mediterranea sp. | reverse complement strand
TAATCAATTAGAAAAAATAAAAGAGCTGATTGATCGTCGCGCTGCTGCGCGCTTGGGTGGTGGTGAAAAGGCTATCGCCAAACAGCACGAAAAGGGTAAATACACCGCACGCGAGCGTATCGCTATGCTGCTCGACGAAGGAAGTTTCGAAGAGATGGACATGTTTGTGGAGCATCGCTGCACTAACTTTGGCATGGAGAAAAAACACTATCCCGGCGATGGCGTGGTAACAGGTTGCGGTACAATCGATGGTCGTTTGGTCTATGTCTTTGCACAAGACTTTACCGTCTCTGCCGGCTCACTCTCTGAAACCGTCTCACTCAAAATCTGCCACATTATGGATAAGGCGATGAAGATGGGATGTCCCTGTATCGGTTTGAATGACTCGGGTGGCGCGCGTATCCAGGAGGGTATTAATGCATTGGCTGGTTATGCAGAAATCTTCCAGCGCAATATCATGGCTTCTGGTGTGATTCCTCAAATTTCTGGTATTTTCGGCCCATGTGCCGGTGGTGCCGTTTATTCTCCCGCTCTGACAGACTTCACCTTGATGATGGAGGGCACTTCATACATGTTCCTCACTGGTCCGAAGGTGGTAAAGACCGTAACCGGTGAGGATGTTTCTCAGGAAAATCTGGGTGGTGCCAGCGTACACTCTACTAAGTCTGGTGTAACGCATTTCACGGCAAAAACGGAGGAGGAGGCTATCGCTATGATTCGTCAGTTGTTGAGCTACATTCCCCAGAACAACATGGAAGAGGCACCGTTACAGGAGTGCAACGATCCCATTGATCGCATGGAAGATATCCTCAATGACATCATCCCTGACAATCCAAACAAGCCTTATGATATGTATCAGATCATCAGTGCCATTGTGGACAATGGTGAGTTCTTTGAGGTGCAGAAAGATTATGCCAAGAATATCATCATCGGATTCGCGCGTTTCAATGGTCAGTCAGTAGGTATCTTGGCTAACCAACCTCGCTTCCTGGCTGGTGTATTGGATAGCAATGCTTCGCGTAAGGGTGCTCGCTTTGTGCGCTTCTGCGATGCTTTCAATATTCCTTTGGTTACGCTGGTTGACGTACCCGGATTCTTGCCCGGTACAGGTCAGGAGTACAATGGTGTCATCCTGCATGGCGCCAAATTGCTCTATGCATATGGTGAGGCTACCGTGCCCAAGGTTACTGTCACGCTGCGTAAGTCGTATGGTGGTTCACACATCGTGATGAGCTGTAAACAGTTGCGCGGTGATACGAACTATGCATGGCCTACAGCAGAAATCGCTGTGATGGGTGGTGCAGGTGCAGTAGAGGTGCTCTATGCGCGTGAAGCCAAGGAACAGGAGAATCCCGCTCAGTTCTTGGCAGAGAAGGAGGCCGAATATACCAAGTTGTTTGCTAACCCCTACAACGCTGCCAAGTATGGCTACATTGATGATGTGATTGAACCACGCAATACCCGCTTCCGCGTTATTCGCGCTCTGCAACAGTTGCGTACCAAGCAGCTCACCAATCCGGCCAAGAAGCACGGTAACATTCCTCTGTAACAATAAGCCTATTCTTTTTATTAATAAGCAACATAGTAATGAAGAAAACTATCCTATTTGCCACCTTGACGCTGGCTCTCGGTCTCTTCACCTCATGCGGAGAGAAGAAGCAAAACGGCAGCAAGTTGCTACTCAACGAGGTGCTGGTGTGCAACCAGAGCAACTATCAGGACGATTACGGTCAGCATAGCGCCTGGGTGGAGATATTTAATAAGTCGTACACCAGTGCTGACTTGGCCGGATGGTACCTCAAGTGCTGCAACGGCCTCTCTCAGGGGGATACCGTGACCTATTTTATCCCCAAGGGTGATGTGCTCACTATCGTCAAGCCCCGTCAGCATGCGCTCTTCTGGGCTGATGGTCATCCTAACAAAGGGACGTTCCATACCTCTTTCCAATTGGATGCTGAGACAGATAACTGGATTGGTCTCTATGACGGTGGAGGTAAGAAGGTGGACGAAGTCCGTATTCCTGCCGGAAAATTGGCTGCAGACCAATCGTACGCCCGCATTCAGGATGCATCTGCTGAGTGGGAGGTGAAGGGAGCGTCTGACGATAAGTATGTGACGCCGAGCACCAACAACCAAACCATCTCGGGTAACTCAAAACGTGATAAGTTTGCCACTCAGGATCCTCAAGGATTCGGTATGGCTATCACGGCCATGAGCGTGGTTTTCAGTGGTCTGTTGATTCTGTTTATCTCCTTCAAATTTGTCGGTAAGTTTGCGTTGAGTCTTAATAACAAAGAGGAGAAACCAAAGAATGCTCCTCAAGCTAAGGCTGAAGCACCTGTCAAGACGGCTGCTGGCAAAGCTCCAGAAGGTGAAGTATATGCGGCTATTGCCATGGCACTCTACGAACTTAATGCCAACGTGCACGATGTAGAGAGTAACGTTCTAACTATGCGTCCCGCCGAGCCTACTGCTTGGTCAAGCAAGGCGAACACCATGCGTCAACTGCCTAAGAAGAAGTAAATCTCCCCATTCTTTAACGATTGTACAGTAACAAAAAAACAATGAAAGAGTTTAAATACAAAATCAACGGTAATGAATATAAAGTTACCGTAGGCGAAATCAAAGATAATGTAGCCCATCTCGAGGTGAATGGTACGGCCTATGAGGTAGAAATGGAAGAGGCTCCCAAACCGGAACCTGTTAAGGTGAAACCTGTGGTACGTCCCGCTGCTGCTCCTGCTGCTCCAGCGGCTGCCGCTCCTGCACGTCCAGCTGCAGGCAAGAGTGGTGTTAAAGCTCCGCTGCCTGGTGTTATCCTCGACGTGAAGGTTTCTGTAGGCGCCGAAGTGAAGAAGGGTGACCTGCTGCTCATTCTGGAGGCCATGAAGATGGAGAACACCATCTTGGCTGATCGCGACGGTAAGGTAACGGCTATCAACGTGCGTAACGGTGACTCGGTACTTGAAGGTACTGACCTGGTTGTTATCGAGTAATTATCTGTTATTAACATAGGATAGACATAACACTATGGCTGAATTTTTCGATTTCTTAGGTAATAACCTGGCCGACTTCTGGACCTATACAGGTTTTGCCAACGCTACGGTTGGCCACCTCTGCATGATTCTGGTTGGTTTGGTTTTCATCTACTTGGCTGTAGCCAAGGAGTTTGAGCCTATGCTGCTGATTCCTATTGGTTTTGGTATGCTCATCGGTAACATACCCTTCAACATGGAGGCCGGTTTGAAGGTCGGCATTTATGAGGAGGGCTCTGTTCTCAATATCCTTTATAACGGTGTGACTTCGGGCTGGTATCCGCCACTGATCTTCCTAGGCATTGGTGCTATGACCGATTTCTCGGCCTTGATTTCTAATCCTAAGTTGATGCTGGTAGGTGCTGCTGCCCAGTTTGGTATTTTTGGTGCCTATATGATTGCATTGGCTTTGGGCTTTGATCCTATGCAGGCTGGTGCTATCGGTATCATCGGTGGTGCAGATGGACCTACGGCTATCTTCCTCTCCTCTAAGTTGGCTCCAAACTTGATGGGAGCTATTGCTGTATCTGCCTACTCTTACATGGCCTTGGTACCTGTGATTCAGCCGCCTATCATGCGTCTGTTGACCAACAGTAAGGAGCGTGTCATTCGTATGAAGCCTCCTCGCGCTGTATCTCATACAGAAAAGGTGATGTTCCCTATCATCGGTCTGTTGCTCACTACCTTCTTAGTGCCTTCAGGTTTGCCTTTGTTGGGTATGCTTTTCTTTGGTAACCTGCTTAAGGAGAGTGGCGTAACGCGCCGTTTGGCTAATACGGCAAGTGGCCCGTTGATTGATACCATTACTATTCTGCTTGGTCTGACGGTAGGTGCCTCTACACAGGCTTCTGAGTTCCTTACTTGGGACTCTATCCTCATCTTTATGCTCGGTGCACTTTCATTCGTCATTGCTACCGCTTCGGGCGTACTCTTTGTGAAGTTGTTCAACCTCTTCTTGAGCAAGGATAATCAAATCAATCCGCTTATCGGTAATGCTGGTGTATCGGCTGTACCTGACTCAGCTCGTATCTCTCAGACTGTAGGTTTGGAATATGACAGCAAGAACTATTTGTTGATGCACGCTATGGGTCCCAATGTGGCTGGTGTGATTGGATCAGCTGTAGCTGCTGGTATTTTATTGGGCTTCCTGATCTAAATAAGGGAAATATAAAACGTTTGCATAATTATTATTTATATGAAATAAAGGGTGTGCCTTGTTGGTACACCCTTTATTTGTAATTTTGTGCTCAGAATACATTTTTTATCAAACGATATCGTATATGAAGAAAATCTCTACCATGATTGGAGCACTGCTTCTTTCGCTGACGGCAATGGCCGCAAGTGTGGAAAAAATTGACCCGCCTTTCTGGTATGCGGGCATGAAGAATCCTGAATTACAGTTGATGATTTATGGTGAAGGCATAGGTAATGCACGCGTTAATCTCAACTATCCTGGTGTTAACATCAGCAGCCAGGTTAAACTTGAGAGTGAAAACTACCTAATTCTCTACCTCCATTTGGATAAAGATGTTCAGCCTGGAACCATGCAACTGCAATTTACTTTGGGTAAGAAGAAATTTACGCAGCCTTATGAACTCAAAACACGCCAAATGGATCCTTCTGAACGGATGGGTTTTGACGCCAGTGATGCACTCTACCTGCTGATGCCCGATCGTTTTGCTAATGGCAAGCCTGAGAATGATGTCATTCCGGGTATGGTGGAGTATAAAGTGGACCGGAATGATCCTAATGCCCGTCATGGTGGTGACTTGGCAGGTATTCAGCAGCATTTGGACTACTTCAGCGATCTGGGTGTAACGGCTTTGTGGTTTACCCCTGTACTTGAGAATAACATGCAGGGAGGTTCATATCACGGCTATGCCACAACCGATTACTACCGCATCGATCCCCGCTTTGGTACCAATGAGGAGTATTGCCAACTGATTGAAGCAGCCCACAAACGTGGTATCAAAATGGTGATGGATATGATCTTTAATCACTGCGGAGTGGATCATTGCTGGATTAAGGATATGCCCTCAAAGGATTGGTTCAATAACTCTGATTTTCAAAATAACTTTGTGCAGACCAGTTTCAAACTAACCTCTCACGTTGATCCTTACACCTCTAAGTATGACTTTGATCAGATGAATGATGGTTGGTTTGTTTCTGCCATGCCCGATCTCAATCAGAAGAATCCTCACGTTATCCGTTACCTCATTCAGAATAGTTTTTGGTGGATTGAATATGCCGGAATCGATGGCATCCGCATGGATACCTATCCCTATGCTGACTATGATGCCATGAGTCGCTGGATGGCAGAGCTCAATGAGGAGTATCCTAATTACAACACGGTAGGAGAGACCTGGGTGACCGAACCGGCATACACGGCCTGGTGGCAAAAAGATAGCAAACTCTCTGCTCCAAAGAATAGTAACTTGAAGACTGTGATGGATTTCAGCTTCTTTGATAAGATCAATACGGCAAAAAATGAGCAGACTGAGACCTGGTTTAAGGGGTTGGATCGTGTCTATAATAATTTTGTTTACGATTTCCTCTATCCCAATCCAGCTTCTGTACTTGCTTTCTTGGAAAACCACGATACCGATCGATTCTTGGGCGAAGGTCAAAACTTCCCCTTACTGCGTCAGGCTGCTACGTTATTGTTGACCACTCGTCGTATCCCTCAACTCTATTATGGTACAGAGGTTATGATGAATGGTGTCAAGGCTGTAACTGATGGTCATGTACGTAAGGATTTCCCTGGTGGATGGGCTGATGATAAAGAGAGCGCCTTTACTCCCGAAGGCCGTACCGCATTGCAAAACGAGTGCTACAACTTCTTTAAGACCATTTTGAACTGGCGCAAAGGCAATAAGGTCATAGCTAAGGGTTCTATGGTGCAATTCATGGTACAAGAGGGCGTTTATGCCTATGCCCGTCAGTATGAAGGCAAGACCGTTTTTGTAATGCTCAATGGTACCGATTCTGAGACCACATTACCTTTGAAATATTATAAGGAAATACTTGGCGACAAGAGTCAAGGAAAGGATGTTTTAACTGGAAAGATGGTGAAGTTTGGTGATACTCTCGTCATGCAGCCTCGTGAGTCGCTCGTTATTGAACTTTAATCGCTAATTATTCAAAACGCCCTGCAGCTTAGGCATTCATGCCTCTCTGCAGGGTGTTTTGTATAGTTTCATCCCCTCTCGTTAAGATAAATCTTGTCTCCTTGTTGACTTATTAATGAGTTAACTTGTCCTCTCGCTAACTAATAAATATACAACATCTATAAAAAATGCGACTTTCAATGAAGGGAGATAGATAATTCTTACTATCTTTGTGCAAAATTAGTGAGTTTTGGCTCCTTGATGTTGTCAATCCAAATAAATTCATATTATGAAGCATTGTCTATCTTTCATTTTGGCTTTTGTAGCCATTGCACTGGTCACTACCAGTTGTGGTGACAAACATTTGATTTCTGATGCGGCCTATCGTGCTATTATAGAAAAGGATTTGCAGAAAAAAATGGATTGCTATCCTGAAGGAAATCTGTTTGATGTCTTTAATCGGACAGACCTCTCATTGGCTGAACGTGAAGCATTGGCCTTCCTATATGCTTATATGCCTTTGTCTGACATGACCGATTATTCTGGAGATTTTCATCTGATGAATATCCGTGCTTCACTGAAGACACAGCAGGAGATGAGCTGGGGCAAGCAAGTACCTGAATTACTTTTCCGCCATTTCGTCTTGCCTGAGCGTATTAACCGTGAGGCGTTGGATAGCTCACGCGTGGTGTTTTATCAGGAGTTGAAGCCTCGTGTAGCTCATCTCTCCATGCGCGATGCTATATTGGAGGTGAATCATTGGTGCCATGAGAAGGCTACCTATACCCCTTCTGATTCGCGAACCAGTTCTCCGTTGGCTACTGTACGTACGGCTTATGGCCGTTGCGGCGAGGAGAGTGTCTTGTTGGTTGCTGCCCTCCGTTCGGTAGGTATTCCTGCGCGTCAGGTTTATACACCTCGTTGGGCTCATACTGATGACAATCACGCTTGGGTAGAAGCGTGGGCAGGTGATGGTTGGCACTTTTTAGGGGCCTGCGAACCGGAACCAGTACTTGATTTGGGATGGTTTAATGCGCCTGCTGCCCGTGGTATGCTGATGCACAGTAAAGTGTTTGGTCGCTATAATGGTAGTGAGGAGGTGATGAAAGAGGCGTCAACCTATACAGAGATTAACGTAACTGATCATTATGCACCGACTGCCTCTGTAGCAGTTGAAGTGGTAGATCAACAAGGTACAGCCGTGGCAGATGCCAAGGTTGAGTTCAAACTCTACAACTATGCTGAATTCTATACTGTGGCTACTAAGCGGAGTGATGTAAATGGCCATTGCTCGCTGACAGCCGGTAAGGGAGATATGGTGGTTTGGGCCTCAAAGGATGGCCAATATGGCTACCAGAAGGTCTCCTTTGGTAAGGATAAACAGATAAAGGTGGTGTTGGAACATACCCCAACAGATGCGGTTGTTGAGGAGTGGGAATTGGTCCCCCCTCCTGAAGGCGTGAAATTGCCAGAGGTGACCGATGCAGAGCGTGCCGAAAATACCCGCCGTTTGGTCTATGAAGATTCACTCCGTACCGCATACATCAACACCTTTTATACCGCTGAATCGGCCCGTTCTTTTGCTCGCGAAGAGGGGCTGGATGAGGCCACAACCATTCGATTGTTGGTGGGAGCCCGTGGCAATCATGCTACGTTGACTACTTTTATTTGTGAGCAACCTGATGAAGAGAAGAAGGCTGCAGCCCTTGACTTGCTCTGTCAGGTTTCAGCCAAGGACTTGCGTGATGTACCTGTAGAGGTGCTCCGTGATCACCTGACATATGCATTACAAACCCCTGGCAACGATGCCCTTTTCAGTGCATATATTCGCAATCCTCGTGTCAGCGACGAACCACTATCAACCTGTAAGTCCTTCTTCCAGCAGGTCATCTCTGCCGATGCGGCCGAAACCTATCGAGCTAACCCCATGTTATGGGCGCAGCGTGTAGCTGATGAAATCAAGGTGGTGGCCGATTGCAATACCGGTTCGTCACCCATTACCCCAGAGGGGGTCTGGCGTGCCAAGGCTGCTGATGCCCATAGTCGTGACATCTACTTTGTTGCTGTAGCTCGTAGTTTGGGCATTCCTGCCCGTATTGATGAAATTACTGGCAAGGTGCAACTGCTCAATGCCAAAGGTGAAGCGCTCGATGTCCGTTTTGGAGAGGCTAAACCTCTTGCTTCGCCTGCTGGCACCTTTGTCGCGTCATACCAGCCTACAAAGATAAACCCGAATCCTAAATATTACACCCACTTTTCGCTCTCGCAGATTACCGATGCAGGCACTCTTCAACTTTTGAGTTATGATGAAGGCGACATTGATATGGGTGGTGGCGCTTCATGGCTCAATACCTTCAAGAATGGTGCTCGACTTGACGAAGGTAGCTACTTGATGGTCACGGGTACCCGTCTGGCATCAGGTGCTGTTTTAGCCCGTATGGAGCAATTTCCTGTTCGTGAAGGAGAGCGTATGCAGCGACAATTAGTGATGCGTCAGAGTAGTGATCAGGTTCAGGTAATCGGTAATTTCAACAGCGAATCGCTCTTTACCCGTTGGGATGGCAGTCAGTTGGGAAAAGTGCAGAGTTTGCTGGCTGCCTGTGGGCGAGGTTATTTCGTAGTCGGTGTCATTGGAGTGGCTCAAGAGCCCACTAATCATGCCCTTCGCGATATGGCAGCTCTGAAACAACAGCTCGAAGAGTGGGGACGCACCATTGTGATTCTCTTCCCTGATGAGGCTTCTGCCGCTCGATACAAAGCCAGTGACTTCCCTGGTCTGCCTTCTACTGTGATTTATGGTGTAGATACTCACGGTATAGGCAAGCAGGCCATTGAGGCGATGAAACTCAATCCTCAAGGTGGCTGGCCTGTCTTCGTGATTGCTGATACCTTCAATCGAGTGGTCTTTGCTACCCAAGGTTATACCATTGGATTAGGTGAACAGTTGATGAAGACTGTTAATGGTCTTTGATTATTTTGCGGAAACACAATATGAATAACTATCGTTTTGAAGTATGCGCCAACTCAGTAGAGAGTTGTGTTGAGGCGCAAAAGGGTGGAGCTGACCGCGTAGAACTTTGTGCTGGTATTCCTGAAGGGGGAACCACCCCTTCGTATGGTGAAATAACGACAGCTCGCGATTTGCTGACTACTACCCGGTTACATGTTATTATCCGTCCTCGTGGTGGTGATTTTCTCTACTCTGCCATGGAGCGGCGAGCTATGATGCGTGATATTGAGATGGCTCGGCGTTGTGGAGCCGATGGAGTAGTGATAGGCTGTCTGACACCAAAAGGCGATATAGACCTCCCTTTGGTACGTCAACTGAAGCAAGTGGCTGAAGGGCTTTCTGTCACCTTCCATAGAGCATTTGATGTCTGTCGTAATCCACTGGAGGCACTGGAGCAGTTGATTGATTTGGGGTGCCATCGTATTCTCACCTCTGGTGCCAAGGCCACAGCCGAGGAGGGTATTCCTTTGTTGAAGCTACTGCATGAGCAAGCTGCAGGACGTATAATCATACTCGCTGGCTGCGGGGTTAACGAGGGTAATATTGCGCACATAGCCTCCGAAACGGGTATTCATGAGTTTCATTTTTCAGCCCGTCATACGCTTGTCAGTGGCATGAACTACCGCAATGAATCGGTTTCGATGGGAGGTATTGTACATATTAATGAGTATGAACGTTCGGTGACCTCGGCAGAGCGAGTTCGTGCTACAATCGCCCAATTAATCAAATAAGCAATAGCTTTTGACTATATCAAACCATTGCTTGATTGCTCCTAAAACAAGAAGCGACGGCTAATGCTTCTGATACTGCATTAGCCGTCGCCTGTTTTTTATATAGCGCTGTGTTACTTAGCGTAACTTACGGCACGTGTTTCGCGGATAACGGTAATCTTTACTTGACCCGGATAGGTCATCTCATCCTGAATCTTTTTTGCGATTTCGCCAGAGAGGCTTTCTGTCTGCTTATCGTCAATCTTATCCGCACCGACAATGACGCGGAGTTCACGACCAGCTTGGATAGCATAGGTCTTGGTTACACCGGGATACGACATTGCCAACTGCTCCAAATCATTGAGACGCTTGATGTAGGCTTCTACAATCTCACGGCGTGCACCAGGACGCGCACCAGAGATGGCATCGCATACCTGTACAATTGGTGCCAGTAGCGTATTCATCTCCACCTCATCATGGTGTGCTCCAATGGCGTTGCAGATGTCAGCCTTCTCCTTAAATTTCTCTGCTAACTTCATACCATAGAGAGCGTGAGGTAGCTCGGGCTCCTCATCAGGTACCTTACCTATATCGTGGAGCAGACCGGCGCGTTTTGCTTTCTTGGGATTAAGGCCCAATTCAGAGGCCATTACTGCGCAGAGGTTAGCCGTTTCACGGGCATGTTGCAACAGGTTCTGACCATAAGATGAGCGGTACTTCATCTTTCCGATGATACGTATCAACTCGGGATGCAAACCGTGAATTCCCAAGTCTATGGTTGTGCGCTTACCGGTTTCAATAATCTCCTCTTCCACCTGTTTGCGCACCTTGGCCACTACCTCCTCAATACGTGCTGGGTGAATACGTCCGTCGGTAACCAGTTGGTGCAGTGCCAAGCGGGCAATTTCGCGGCGTACAGGGTCGAAGGCCGAGAGTACAATCGCTTCAGGCGTATCATCCACCACGATTTCTACACCGGTTGCCGCTTCAAGGGCACGAATATTACGTCCTTCACGACCGATGATACGTCCCTTAATTTCGTCGCTTTCGATATGGAACACCGTCACTGAATTCTCGATAGCTGTTTCAGTGGCTACACGCTGTATGCTCTGAATTACAATACGTTTTGCCTCCTTGCTGGCCGTCAGTTTGGCATCATCCATGATATCATTGATGTAGCTTTGAGCTTGCGTTTTAGCCTCCTCCTTTAGTGATTCAACCATGCGCTCCTTAGCCTCCTCAGCAGAGAGGCCCGAGATTGCCTCCAACTTCTCAATCTCCTGACGTTGCAGATGATCGAGTTCCTCTTTTTTCTTGTCGATGATAGCCAATTGAGCCTCAAGGTTCTCTCTGACCGCATCCGCCTCTTGTTTCTTACGTTGCAGCTCCTCTTGGCGTTGGTTTAGTACCAGTTCGCGCTGCTTAATCTTGTTCTCAGCCTGCTGAATTTTCTGGTTGCGTAAGGCGACCTCTTTCTCCAAATCAGCTTTCTTGTTCAGGAATTTCTCCTTAACTTCTAATAACTTGTTTTTCTTTATAACTTCGGCTTCAGCTTCAGCATCTTTTATGATTGTGTCATATCTCTTCTTCAGACCTTTTTTGAAGAAGAGATACGATGCGGCACTTCCG